>JBDUCB010000238.1:0-1688 GCA_040003695.1 bacterium | reverse complement strand
GGCGAGGTTGATGTGTTTTACGTGATTGGTGGCCGCCATTCCTCAAACAGCGTCAAGCTGTTGGCGGTTTGTCAGGAGCAATGCGAGAAGAGTTTTTTGATTGAAACACCCGCCGAAATTAATCCCGCCGATGTTGAAAACGCGCAACGTGTCGGAGTCACCGCCGGCGCCTCAACACCCAACTGGCTGATCGATCAAGTCGTCGCACGCTTGCACGAACTCGGCAAGACCAGATAAATGAACACGGACATTTGTTCCTAACTTGATCCCATACCCACTCCCAGCTGCTGAAGCAAAACGGGCATTTCAAAATAGACACGCGCCCGCTTGATCTTATCGTTCTCTATGTCATAGACCACACACAATGGTACGCGAACCTGCTTGTTCGTAGCTGCAATGCCAGCGAATTCGCCAATGTGCTTTCCGACAAAGTCCGCTTCGAGCACGGCCTTTCCATCAGCAAAGATTGTGTTTTTGGTCTCCGCGTCGGCATCAAACGCAATGTGGTAGAGGTAGTTGAGCATCTGCAACACCGCTTCGGGTCCGCGGTGTTCCTGGCCTGTCGCCAGGTGAGTGAAAACAACATCATCGGCCAACATGCTAACGTCCGAATGCTTGGAGTTGAGGTACCTGGTTACAACCTCACGTGTGCTATCGACTGACATGAAATATCTCCTCTATGGTTGATTCCGGCGACGGGGTGAGGACGTTGCCGCTCTTATTTTTCATTTTCAGCAGGGTCAATCTGGAAAACATGATCTACAGATCATCCTGGTTCAGGTTCATCTGGTCCAGCGCGCCGACAATTTGACGCGCCTCCTCTGAACCGTAGTCATCTGCCTGACGCCGCAGAGCGTCGCGAGCAATCTCGGCATCGACGGGGTCACTCAGAATTCCAATCAAAACTGAAGTCGGAAGCTGGGCCAACGCCTCGCTTGCCAGTGCGCGCACTACCACTTCGCCGGCACGCGCCAGCTCGCAAACCTCGCTGGGCGCAAAACGCGCGAGGGCATCAGCGAGCGCATCGATACGCTTGTAGTCACGTCGTTTGTCGGCCCGGCGTACGAGTTGTGTGAAGACCTCCGCTGAACGGGTTTTTTCCAGCAACACCGCGGCACACGTATCGGCAATGTGGCGAAGCTCATTTCCTTTTTCAGTTTCTAAATTGTCTGCCTCGAGCGCCCGCTCATCGAGAGCCGAAAGCAAGCGGCTGAGTTCGTGGTCGGCGCGCGCGTCGTAGGGAACATTGCGAGCCGGCGCCGGCGGCGAGTTTTGCAAAGCATACTCCACCAGCCCGCGCGTGGCCGGTCGCAGTTCTGACCACACACTCGCCAAACGCCCACCAAAATCTTCCATCTGTAATGACAATGCTCGATTACTCCCGATAAGCCTGAAAACTAAAACGGCGTACTATACGCGAAGCGGAAAGGAAAGAATAGTAGGCAGACAGCAGAAGAGAGTAGGCAGTGGGCAGAAGGCAGAAGACAGTAGGCCGAACGCTATAAGCCCGAATCGAAAGAGGAGTTGCCGCTTTCTGCTTACTACTTAGTGCCTTCTGCCTTCTTGCGGTGCCGCATTATAGTCTTTGATCTCGGCGATCGAGGGGAAGGGTATCTTGACGATCTGGCCGCCGGCGCATTCCATCTTCACGCTCGGCGTCGTTAATGCTTGCGTAGTTTTCATGCTGC
>JBDUCB010000302.1:0-5601 GCA_040003695.1 bacterium | reverse complement strand
GTTGCTCAATATGATAAGATTCGCCTGCTGCCTTTTGGCGAGTATGTTCCGTTGCCCGAGTGGGTGCCGGGCGCGGGTTTGATAAGAGCAATCGTAGGTGATTTCACTGCCGGCACCAACTATCGTTTGATGCCTGTGGGAAATTTGCGTGCGGGTGTTTTCATCTGCATCGAGTCGGCTTATCCGTCGATCGCGCGTCACTTCACAAGCGAAGGAGCGGACGTGCTATTTAATATTTCGAACGATGGTTATCTCGGACCGACGGCGGTAATGCGACAGCATCTTGCGAACGCAATTTTTCGCGCCATCGAAAACGGCCGTCCGTTGCTCAGCGTGACGAATACAGGTATTACGGCGTTCATCACGCCAGCCGGCGAAACAAGAGATGCGACCGCTGGGTTCAAACCGGAAGTCCGAATTTGGACACTGTCAGGCGAAAAGAACCGGACCACGTTTTATACAACGCATGGCGACGTATTTGTTATCAGTTGCGCAGTTCTCAGCTTATTGATTTTTGTTTTCACATTTGTTGGTGGCGCGCGAAAGCGCGAAAGTATTAAGGGCAATTTGGTTGGAGGATTAATGATCGAAACCTTATCACTTCAGGAATTACGAACCTCTTTTGAAGAGTTGCGCGCGCGAGTTGAGCAGCTCGGGAGGTTTCTTTGATGTCGCGGCGGGAAAGCGGGAGTTAGAGACAATCGGAAACCAGGCTTCAGAGCCGGATTTCTGGAACGATCAGGATGCCGCACAGAAACTTTTGCAACGGCGCAGCATGCTGGAGAAGAAAATCGAAAGGCAGGAACGCTTTGAGGCCGAGCTTTCCGACGCCGCTGTCCTTTTTGAATTTGCGGAAGAAGACGAAGAGTCGCTAAAGGAGCTGCGATCGCTGGTTGATCGCGTCGAGCACGAAATAAGCGTTGCCGAAACTGAAATGCTTTTGAGCGGGGCCAATGATCAACTGAATGCGATCTGCACAATTCATCCCGGCGCCGGCGGCACTGAATCGCAGGATTGGGCCGAGATGCTTTTGCGCATGTACTTGAAGTGGGCTGAGCAACGCGAGTTCAAAACCGAGATCATTGACTATCAACCAGGAGAAGAAGCGGGATTGAAGGGCGTCACGTTTAGAGTGGAAGGCGAATACGCTTACGGACTATTGTCGGCAGAAGCCGGCGTGCACCGGCTGGTGCGCATCTCTCCCTTCGATCAGGCCGCGCGACGTCACACTTCTTTTGCTTCCCTGTTTGTGTATCCAGAGATAGACGAAAACATCGAGGTGGAAGTGAACGACAAGGATCTGCGCATCGATACCTATCGCGCCACGGGCGCCGGCGGCCAGCACATCAACACCACCGACTCTGCTGTACGCATCACTCATCTTCCGACCGGAATCGTGGTGCAATGTCAGAACCAGCGCTCGCAACATCAGAACAAGGCCGTGGCGATGCAGGTGCTGCGTTCCCGTCTTTATGAGCTCGAGCTGGAAAAACGAAAAGCCGAAACTGCCGAGTTAGAGGCAAACAAAGCTGACATCTCTTTCGGATCGCAGATCAGAAGCTACGTGCTCGCGCCCTATCAACTGGTCAAAGACACGCGCACAAAACTGGAGCGCGGCAATGTGGATGCAGTGCTTGGCGGTGACCTGGATGATTTCATCAAGGCTTATTTGCTGTCGAAGAAGGCAGCATAGTTAAGCCTGATGTTCGACAAATTTCAGTTTGTCGCAACGGTTCTTGTCATTACTACTTGCGTAGCAGGGGTTCATTGATTCGGCATAGCCCGCCCCTACCGCAGGCGGTAGCGACATAACGACAAACTAGAGTTTATCGGACAGTCTAATCGAAATGGCAACTACTGAATTTGAAGAAAAACCGCGGGTAATCACGCCGCGAAATAGCCGCCGCAACGAGATTGTGGCCATTCTGCTTTTTGCGGTAGGTCTGCTGCTGACGTTGTGTCTGGTATCCGCAGCTTTTTATCCAAACGATCCCTCCTGGAACTCCGCCGGTCAGCCAGAAACGCGGAATTGGGCCGGCGCTATCGGCGCGAATACCGCTGCGCTTCTATTCCAATCAATCGGTATTGCGGCGTACCTGCTGCCCTTCTTGTTGTTGGCGGCGGCCTGGCGTCGCTTTCGCACTCGCGGCATCCGCGCGCCGTTCGTTCGTTTGCTTGGACTGTTACTACTTACACTCGCTGCGGCAGCCCTTCTTTCAATTTCCGGTCTTCGTCCGTTGTTTGATTCGAGCGTGCAGCCGGGCGGTTTGGTAGGAACGCTGCTTTCACGCGGCCTGGCCAGTGGCCTGAATACTGTCGGCGCCACCATTCTGCTGGTCGCGGTTGCTGCCACCGGCTTATTGTTAGTCACAAACTTTTCTTTCCTCGACCTCTATCAAAGGCTCGCAAGTTTGTTTGCCGAACGACTCGGCTTCATCGGCAAACTGCCGGAACGGTTCAGAGCCTGGCGTGAGGTCCGTCGCGAAGAAGCACGCCTGCGAAAAGAGAAACGTGCGGCATTGAAGGCCGAACAATTGGCAGCGCGCGCCGCCATGAAAGACGCTCGCGAACTAAGTCCGGAACAACGTGTCGCCGAGTTTATGAATGCCCCCGCAACGTCCGAGCTTTATGCCGAAACAATTGATCGTGGCGAAGCGCGCATGCTCCAACAAACGCAGCCAGCCGAAGCAAGCGCCGGACCAGCGCGCGCTGCGGCTGCAGGCGCGAGTGTGCAGACTGCGACAGTGGTCGAAGGCCGTTCCGGCCGGCGCTCGATTTTTCCACGCGGTAATGGAAATACCGCGGTTGAGGAAGAAGAAGATGTTGAGGAGATGGTCAAGGGCGCATCGGTCTTACGTCTGAAAGGCGAAGCGCCGGCGACAGGAAAACTTCCTTTCGATGCTGATCGCTCGAAACGAGTTTCTTATACCGATTACTCAATGCCGCCGCTCGAGTTTTTGAATGAGGCGCCGCCGCACAGTGAACAGGCCGACACGGAGCTCTTGAGCCTGGCGACGCGACTAGCAGAAAAGTGCAAAGAGTTTAACGTCACTGGACAAATCAAACACATTTGCCCTGGGCCAGTGGTGACTACTTATGAGTTCAAACCCGATCCCGGTGTTAAATACTCGCGCGTTGTGTCGCTGGTTGATGACCTTTGTCTCGCCCTAAAAGCGGAATCGATTCGCATCGATCGCATGCCGGGCAAGCCGCACGTCGGTATTGAAGTGCCCAACCCGCGTCGTGAAACAATCTTCCTCCGAGAAGTGATTGAGTCGCGCGCGTTTCGCGAATCGTCATCCAAACTTACGATTGCGCTCGGCAAAACCATCGACGGACTTAACTACGTGGCGGATTTGGCGAAGATGCCGCACCTGCTTATCGCCGGAACGACCGGCGCGGGCAAATCTGTCGGCGTCAATGCCCTGATTGTTTCCATTCTCTATCGCGCACGGCCTGATGAAGTTAAGTTCATCCTGATCGATCCGAAACGTTTGGAGTTGGGCCTTTATGCAGACATCCCGCACCTGGCCACACCAATCATTACTGATCCAAAACTTGCTTCTCGTTCATTGAAGTGGGCGGTGACGGAGATGGAACGCCGCTATCGTGAATTGGCTGGATGGGGCGTGCGCAACATCGATGGATACAACACCGAGATCATGCGCCGCAACCTTGTCAAGGAATACGATGAGAAAGGCGAGCCGCATAAGCCCCTTCCTTACATCGTCATAATCATCGACGAGCTGGCCGATCTGATGATGACTTCCGGTCGCGAAGTTGAAGAATCCATTACGCGGCTGGCCCAAATGGCCCGCGCCGTCGGCATTCACCTGGTGTTGGCGACGCAGCGTCCCTCAGTTGACGTGATTACCGGCTTGATTAAAGCGAACTTTCCATCGCGCATCTCGTTCCGAGTTTCTTCCAAAGTCGATTCGCGCACCATCATCGACACGAATGGCGCCGAACACCTCCTCGGCCGGGGCGACATGCTGTTTCTGCCACCGGGGACTTCACGCCTTATTCGTGTTCATGGCGCTTACATTGATGAAACCGAAATTGGCCGCATCGTCAATCACGCCAAAGCGCAGAGCAACCCCGAATATGACGAGACAATCACGCAGTCGGAAGAAGAAGCGCTCGGCCTGGAGGATACAGGTGGCGAACACGATGAGCTCTTCGAAGAGGCACTGCGAATCTGCGTTGAAATGAAGCGCGCCTCGACCTCTGTCCTGCAACGGCGTCTGCGCATCGGCTACGGTCGCGCGGCGGCCATCCTCGACATCATGGAACGCGAGGGTTTGATCGGTCAGGCCGACGGTTCGCGCCCGCGCCCCGTACTGGGCCGCGCTTACGAAATGGTGGCGCAGTGGGACGAAGGCGGCGGCGAGGAAGAATGACGGAGTAATAGCCGCGGATTAACGCGGATCCCTCCGATCAGAAAGTCCGCTTGAGCGTAGTCGCAAGACAAGATCTTGTTTGGTTATGGGTTTCTGATTCGCGCGCATTCGCGTTAATCCGCGGCTAATTTTTGCGCGCAACTGCTTTGAAACATTTTTCCACCTGCGCTGTGGAAAACTCTGTGGACATCGCGGCATAAAACAGATGAAGTTTTGAAATAGTTGGACTTCCAGCAAACTGCACACGTCAGCGGCAACGTCACAACCTCTTCACGACCATTGACTTGCATGCATGAAACATATTCTTAAACCAGCAAAAATCAAGACGCTAATGTTCATCGTGCTGACCTTCACCATGATCAGCAGCGGCTGCGCCCGGATGTCGCGCAGCACCAACGCGAAGCGCGCCGATTTGAGTGAGACAAACGCGCCGCTTCACATCAACGTCAACACCGCGTCCGCAAAAGAATTGGAGGAACTTCCCGGTATCGGGCCAGTAATCGCCGAGCGCATCGTGGCTTACCGCGAGCAAAACGGCCGCTTCAAGCGACGCGAGGAATTAATGATGGTCAGCGGCGTCAGCGAGAAGAAGTATGAAGAGATTCGTTCGATGATTCTGGTTGAGTGACACTGCCCTGACTCTTCACTCCGTCCATCCACGTTGACTCTGGCATCCGCTCGCTGCGTCTCGCGGTTCCGTATTCATTTGTTCACTGAACTCAACAGGCGCAAGGAATCAAGGCGGGCTACATGCTGCACGGCCCCATGGTTGTTCTACCGCCATGGTATACTCGCGGTGTCAAAACACTAGAGGAGATTAGAATATGCCTTATTCCGAACTGATGATTCGACCCATGCGCGAGGAATTAACTCGTATTGGCGTTGAGGAGCTGCGCACCCCCGAGCAAGTGGACGAAACTCTTACAAAAACCGAAGGCACCGTGATGGTGGTTGTAAATTCAATTTGCGGTTGCGCCGCCGGCAAAGCGCGACCGGGCATTGCGCGCGCCCTACAGCACGGCGTAAAGCCTGACAAAGTTGCTACGGTTTTTGCGGGAGCAGATATTGAGGCGACTGACAAAGCAAGAAGTTACTTCACCGGTTATGCGCCGTCTTCACCCTCAATCGCATTGTTAAAGGACGGCAAGCTGGTTTACATGATGGAGCGCCGCCAGATCGAAGGTAAGGATGCTTCACAAGT
>JBDUCB010000177.1:0-5607 GCA_040003695.1 bacterium | reverse complement strand
GCCGACACCTTGAATCTTGGCCGCGACCTTTTCTATCAACGTGGCTGCATGGGCTGTCATCGTTACGAAGGGTTCGATCGCGAGGCGGACAACCTGGCAACTACGCGACAAAGCATTAGCCAACTTGACGATCAGATCACTGCCAACCAGAAACAAATTCGCATTGACGAAAATCCGCCGGAGGGAACCAGCGACGACGATGCGCAAAAGATGTTGGCTGAATCGGAAGCGCTGAAAGTGACTAACAGCATTCTGGCCGCGCGCATTGATCAGTTGAACCTGCAGTCGAAATATCTGATGCAGGATCAGAAGAAGGTTGGGCCAAACCTGAAAGATGTGCGCTTGAAACTGCGCAAGGAATGGATTCCGGTCTGGCTCTCGGATCCGCAGGCTTTTCGTCCCGGCACCAAGATGCCGACCTTCTGGCGCTTTGCGAGTGCCGGAGGAACCAGTGGGCCGCCGATGCGCGACAAGGATGGCGAAGATCAAATCCGGACCATCGCTGCATACCTTTGGCAGGACAGTTTTGACGGCAAGTTGCCCGAGCAACAGCGTGGAGATGCGGGCCACGGCAAAGAGCTGTTTGAATCTAAAGGCTGCCTCGCATGTCACTCGATCGGCGACGAAGATAATCGTTTAGGCGGCACATTTGCCGCGAACCTGCAAAAAGTCGGCGAGAAGGCAAACTTCGATTACATCGTGCGCTGGATTCATAATCCGCGCGAACGTTTCGCTCCCTATTGTCCAAAAGAAAAACGCGATCTAACGGCGGAGGACTACGCCAAACACAACCTGCCCTACGTGTTTGATACTGAACTGCATTCGCGTTGTCCGAATGATGGCGCCGAGCTGCAAGTGCAAAACATGACGGTGATGCCGAACTTCCGCCTGACGGAGGGAGATGCGCGCGACATTGCCACGTATCTGTTCTCGTTATCATCGCCGCCGCAGTATGAAGCGGCATCCTTCATGGATAGTCCGGAGTTGAAAGACAAAGGACGCGCCCTCATCAAGCAGTATGGCTGCGCCGGCTGTCACGAGATTAAAGGCTTTGAAGACGAACAAAGAATCGGCAAAGAGCTGACGGTTGAAGGAGCAACGCCGATCGAGCGTCTCGATTTTGCCTTACTCACCAAGAAGGCGGAGGAGGGAAGCGATCCCCTAAACCTGCATCCGGAACACAAGGAGAACGTCTGGTACAACCATAAAGGATTTTTCGAGCACAAAATCACCGAGCCGTCCATTTACGATCAGGGCAAAGAGAAAGATCCCAAAGACCGTTTGCGGATGCCGCGGCCTTATCTGACGCCCGAATGGCGCAACGCGTTAACTACTTTCCTGCTCGGCAGTGTGGGCTCTGAAGGCGCAAACGTGCCGTCGTCGCTTTTCTATAATCCTGAGGACCAGCGACGTCAGGATATTCAAAACGGTTGGTGGGTAATCAAGAAATATAACTGCATGGGTTGCCACCAGGTGCAGGTGGGCCAGCGTTCGGTCGTGATGGATTTGCCTCTTTACCAAACACCCGAAGGCAAGGACTTGTTGCCGCCGCGTCTGTCCAGCGAAGGCGCGCGTGTCGATCCAAACTGGCTGCTGAAGTTTCTCCACGATCCGTCGCTGAGCGGAGAGAAGACTCCACAGCAAACGGCCGCCATCGATAATGCCGCTCGGGCGGCGCCTTCGCCGGCCGCTTCGCCTGCCGGATCTCCTAAACCGACAGCAGCGCCGGCTTCGCAAACGACTGGACATTTGAAGCCGCAGCCTGGACTCGATCGCAACGGCGTGCGCCCGTATCTGAAGTTCCGCATGCCGACGTTTAATTTTTCGCCCAACGAGCTGCAGACGCTGGTGCGCTTCTTCATGGCCATGTCGGGTCAACAGGAGCCGTACATTAAAGAGCCGATGGAGCCAATGACTGAGCAGGAGAAACTGGTGGCGCGACAGATGTTCACGTCGGGTACACCTTGCTTGAAGTGTCACATCACGGGTGAGCCCGCTCACGACGCGAAAGCGATTGCGCCAAACTTCCTTCTGGCCGGCGAGCGATTGAAACCGGAGTGGACTTTCCGCTGGCTGCTCGATCCATCGCAGATCAGTCCGGGCACGGCGATGCCGACCGGTCTGTTTAGAAAAGAAGGAGATCGTTGGGTAATCAATCTACCCAATCCGCCGGCGAGTGCAGCCGCGTATCATGACGACCACGCGAGGTTGTTGGTGCGTTACATGTTCCTGATGACGCCCGATGAGCAACGGCGCCTGCTGGCAACCGCACCCGTGGCGCCAGCGGCATCAACGCAACCGGCGCAAAAAGCACAAAACAAATTCAAGCGACCAGGCGGCGAGACTGCGCTGCATAAATTGCGGCGTTTAAGACGCAGCCCGCTGGCCTGGAATCCGAGCATTCGCGTAAACGCGAGAGCGCCTGGCATGTGAAGTCTTCAATGTGTGCACGGTTCACCTTAGGGTGGCTTGCCGTGCTAAAGTTACGCTGAAAGTTATTCTGATTTGGAGGAACTGATTATGTCTATGAAGCAGACCAAGGTCTGGCTAACTCTTATGATTGCTCTCTCGCTGCTGGGCTTGGCTTCGGCTTGCAGCAAGACTCCCGAAGGAACAAACGAAGGTACGCCGACAACGACCGGCAAAGCCTATTCTCCGAAAGGGAACGAAGGAACAATAACCGGCACGATCGCTTATAACGGCACTCCGCCGGCACCCAAGAAGATTGATACTTCTGCCGATCCGGTTTGCGGCCAGAAGAGCCCGAACCTTTCGACTGAGGACAACGTCGTCAATAACGGCAAGCTCGGCTATGCTTTTGTTTACATCAAGGACGGCGCGACCGCCGATGGCACGAAGGTAGGCGAGTACACTTTTACCGCTCCTTCTGACACCGTGACGCTGGATCAAAATGGCTGTCACTATCGACCGCACGTGTTAGGTGCAATGGTCAATCAAAAGTTGAACATCACCAACAGCGATCCGACGCAGCACAATATCCACTTCACGCCAAAGAACAATCCGGACTGGAACCAATCGCAACCAAACGGCGCGCCGCCACTAACGCACTCGTTTGCGCGCTCTGAAGTGCTGGTGCCGGTCAAGTGCAACCAGCATCCGTGGATGAAAGCCTACGTTGGCGTGCTAAAGCATCCGTTTTTCGCTGTCAGCGCTGAAGACGGCACGTTCACAATTAAGGGTGTACCGCCAGGGACCTACACCGTCGCGGCGTGGCACGAAGGCGGCGCCACGGGAACAGAAAAAACGATGCAGGTAACGGTCGCCGCAAATGGCAGCGCGAAAGCTGACTTTGCATTCGGCGAAGCTACAACTGCTTCAAACGTGCCGGGCCTGCAAATGATGCCGGCCATCGAAGTTCCGTTAGCGGGTCATCACTGAGGACTATTTCCAAATTCGCGACGTAGGATTTGTAGGGGCGGACCTGCATGTCCGCCCCACGGGCGCACACATAGGTGAGCCCCTACAAAATGAGTATCTTTAGTTCCAAATAGCGTTGGCAATTGGCAATGAACCGGGGACTCCATCGTTTCGCGCTACTAGTCGCCTGCGCGACTTTTTTCTTGATCATCGCCGGAGCACTGGTAACGAGTCACGATGCGGGGCTCGCAACTTCGGACTGGCCGCTTTCAAATGGCCAGGTGTTTCCCAAAATGGTGGGCAACCTTTTTTGGGAACACGGCCACCGCATGGTGGCTACGACAGTTGGTTTGTTGACGATAGGTCTGGTCGCTCTTTTGTTTGTAAAGGAGAAGCGGCGTTGGGTGCGTCGGTTAGGGCTGCTGGCTTTGTTTGCAGTTATTGCGCAAGGTCTGCTTGGTGGATTGACTGTAAAGCTGAATCTTCCGCTGGCTGTCTCGGCGGCGCACGCGACGCTGGCCCAACTCTTCTTTTGCACGACGGTCAGCCTGGCGGTTTTTACTTCGCGCCGCTGGATGGCGGACCGCCCGGTCATCGAAGAACGCGCTGGGTTGCCGCTTAGATACGTTTGCATTGCAGCGGCGACAACGATCTTTTTGCAATTAATCGTTGGCGCGACCTTGCGGCATTCAGCAACCTGGGACAAGCCGCTGCCAACTGATCTTTTGTTGACGCACGTCGGCGGTGCAATTGCAGTCACGTTGTTATTGGGAAGCGCGACGTTGATGGTCCTGCAGCGTCATCGTGACGAGCCCTTCTTGACTCGACCGGCGACGGTAGCGTTGGTGTTGTTAGTCGTGCAATTGTTTTTGGGGCTAGCAGCCTACATAACGCGCACGGCTTCACCGAATGCTCCGCAGCCTTTGAATCCGATGGTTGGGGTTACAGTCGCACACGTTGCCTGCGGCGCATTGGTATTCGCAACCACAATAGTTTTGACAATAAGGGTATTTAAGGTATTACGGTCGAGCGAACACGCCGTGAGCTTTTCAGCGGCGGCGCAGCGGACATAAGTTTGGAGTAAGAAGTTTAGAGTACAACCTTTAGGTTGCTCGGTATGCGTGGTTAGCAAGCTAAAGCTTGTACTCTGAACTTAGTGCGGTTGACCCAAAGTTAGTTGACCCAAAGATAAATGGAAGAGTTTGCAATAGGGTTAAATACCTCGGTTGCCACGCTTGAGCCCTTGAGCGTGCGCGAGCGTATGGCCGCGTACCTTGAATTAACCAAGCCGCGCATTACGTTTTTGATTGTGCTGACGGCGGCGGCCGGCTTTGCGCTTGCTTCTCCGGGGCGTGTCGATTATTCAGCGATGATGACCGCCATGGTGGGCATCGCTCTTTTGTCTTCAGGGATTGCAACGCTCAATCAGTACATGGAGCGGGATCTTGACGGCCTGATGCGCCGCACAGCGAACCGGCCATTGCCTTCGGGCAAACTTCTTCCGTGGGAGGCCCTCGCTTTCGGTGTTGGTTTAACAGTGCTGGCGGAAATTTATCTGGCAGTTTTGGTGAACCCACTTAGCGCGGTCCTCGGCCTGACCGTCATCTCTGGATATTTATTTGGCTACACACCACTCAAGACGCGTACTTCGCTTTCAACGTTTGTGGGCGCCTTTCCCGGTGCGGTACCGCCGCTGATCGGTTGGGCCAGCGCTCGCGGCTCCGTTGGTGTTGAGGCGTGGGTGTTGTTCGCCATTCTCTTTCTCTGGCAGTTTCCACACTTTCTGGCGATTGCCTGGATGTATCGGGAAGACTACACGCGCGCCGGCATACTCATGCTGCCGGTAGTTGAGCCCGATGGCCGCGTTACCGGGCAACAAATAGTTTTATACACCGTCATGCTTTTGCCTGTTAGCTTGCTGCCAACGCTGTTGGGAACTGCAGGCAAGATGTACTTCGTTGGCGCAATTGTCTTGGGGTTGTTGTTTCTATATTTCAGCCTGCGCGCCGCCTTCTCTAAATCGCGCCAGGCAGCGCGGCAGTTGCTGCTCGCTTCAGTAATTTATCTACCGCTGCTTTTTATTCTTATGGTTTTAGATCGCTAGAAGGCCGGCAAGCTGTTTAGAGGCGGGCGTTGCCGCCGTCTAACAGGGGAACCAATCGCAGGTGTAGCTATAGTGGAGTCGGCGGGCAGCGCCCGCCTCTAAACGATTGATACGGGTAAAAGCGG
>JBDUCB010000187.1:0-5616 GCA_040003695.1 bacterium | reverse complement strand
AAACTGGTAGGAACCTATGAAGGTCAAAACATTCCCGACAACAAACGATCGGTAACGGTGCGAATCGAATATCGTTCGGAGCAGGGAACACTCCGCGACGACGAGGTAGAAGAGCGTCACCGGCATTTGCTGGATTCGCTGCTGAAGAAGTTCAGTGCTGAGCTTCATTAAAAAATAAATCGCGCTTCTCAACGCATAGAGTCTTGCGCTTGCCAGCGCGAAGTCGCATAATCGGCTCGCGAAGCGGACCGTAGAGCAACCTAGAAAGAATAGTTAGATGATCGCATTGTCAGGACTGGAAAAGTTTTCACATCTCGAAGATAAGATCTATCGGACGATCGAACTCACCAAGACGCTCCGACTCGAGAAGGAAAGCCTGGAGAAAGAGCTTTCCGTCATGCGCCGTAGTCGCGGCAATGTGCCACGCGAGCAGGAGCGCTTGGAAAAACAGGTCGAAGCACTGCTGGCGGAACGCGATATCATTCGCATGAAAGTGGAAGCAATGCTCGATGCGGTGGCCGCGCTTGATCCCGAGCTGGCGGAGGAACTCAGATGACAACCGGAATTGCTGAAATGCCAGGCAAGAAAAGTGTCGAAACCTCCGCGCCGCCTATCATTCGGGTTGAAATTTACAATCAAACTTACAATATCCGCTCCGATGGCGACTCGGAATACCTCACGAAACTCGCGGATTTTGTTGATAGCCGCATGCGCGAGATTTCCTCGGGCACACTAACTGTTGATTCGTTAAAAGTCGCTATTCTTGCGGCACTCCACATTGCCGATGAACTTCACCGCTTGAAACAAACCCACGAACAGGCCGATGCCCAATTGGCTACACGCAGCACCGAATGCGCCGAAATGCTCGATCGCCTATTGAAGGTCCGCAGCAATATCGAACAGGAAAAAGGCGCGCCCGGAAGTATTTCGCTTGGTTAAGTAGGACAGACATCCTGTCTGTCCATTTCCGCTGCTCAATCTCAATAACAAACAAAGGACAGGCAAGAATGCCTGTCCTACACAACAAACAAAGGAAGGCAAGAATGCCTATACTACAGGCACTCATTACCTGAGTTTCCTGCGTATGTGTTAGTATCCCCCGCGGCGGAGGGAAATATTCTGTGGGGCCCGTCACCGAGTTACGATGATTGAGCCAACGCCGTTAACTTGGGAGACCGATGCCGCTTGCCGGTGCAATTCTTCAGCGTTAAGAATTGCCAGAGGCTGGGGCTCTTAAAGGTCACCCACCTGTACATGCAGGTTCAATTACGGCTTCGGAACGACCAGCGCGGATTTCCCTCCTGCCAACTTTGAGCCGTAAATCGTAAATCGTAAATCGTAAATAGTGGTTGAGACTATTCTCGATTGATGATTTTCCATTTACGGCTTTTTATTTGCGATTCGGCTAACGACGAACGTCCCCGTCTTTGCATTTTCTATTCACGATTTGCGATTTACTTTCTTATGAAAGTTCTTATGATCGGTGACGTTGTTGCGAAGCCCGGCCGGCTGGCAGTGCTGGAGCGTATTCAGGATCTTCGGGAACAGCACAACATCGATTTGGCAGTCATGAATGCTGAGAATCTGGCGGGAGGGTTTTCAGTTACTCCTTCTTTGTGCGAGCAGTTGTTCGCTTCCGGCATCGACGTGATGACCTCTGGCAACCACATCTTCGATAAAAAGGAGGCGGCTGCTTACATCGTCAAACAGCCCAGACTGCTTAGGCCGGCAAACTATCCCCCAAACACTCCCGGAAGCGGAGTTTGGACTGGAGTTATCAAGGACACCAAGGTAGCGGTAATGAATCTGATGGGTCGCGTTTTTATGCCTCCGTCAGATGACCCTTTCCGTGTCGTCGATGCCTTGCTGGCAGAGCTAGCCGCTGACACGAAGGTGCGCATTGTTGATATGCATGCCGAAGCAACGTCGGAAAAAGTTGCGATGGGTTGGCACCTGGACGGGCGCGTATCCGCTGTGCTCGGCACGCACACCCATGTGCAGACCGCCGACGATAGAATTTTGCCGCAAGGAACCGGTTACTTGACGGACCTGGGAATGACGGGCAGTTATTCCGGCGTGATCGGAATGGATAAGAAGGATGTTATCGCACGCTTTACTACTGCTATGGGAAAGCGAGCGGAGCATTCAACGGGAGCTGTCAGAATTTGCGGTGCCGTGTTGGATATTGATGAAGCGACTGGCCGTGCCCGCGAGATCGTCAGGCTGAACTTAGCCCACGATTAGGATTGTTGTGAATTATGCCGGCCCGGTTTCGGTGGGCACAATCTCGCCGCCGTTCGCAGGTTTCAGAATTGGGGGAGCGAGCAATCGTTGAGCATAGCCTTCAGGAAACGAGCGCACGCGACCGGTTGAATCGGTAATCACGTGGCCAGTTTCGCCTTCGGCAATGACCTTGCCGTCGGAAGCGCGCACAATTTCGTATCCGAATCTCAGCGCGCGCCGGCGCAGTTCGGTAATATGGGTGCGAATTAGCAATTCATCGTCGTAGTAAGCGGGCGCCTTGTAGCGACAGTAGCTTTCAGCCACCACTAAAAAGGCGTCATCGCTCTCTTCCATGTCCCGGTAAGCAAAGCCACGAGCGCGGCAAAAGTCGGTGCGGCCAATCTCAAACCAGACAAGATAGTTGGCATAATAAACAATCCCCATCTTATCAGTTTCGGCATAGCGCACGCGCACCAGCGACTCATGCCATTCGCCGAATACATTTTCAGGTGCGGGACTTGTCATCTGGGCGTTGTACCCTCAAACTTTGGTTTAAGATTGCGTAAACTGCCGACCACGATTGTTCTACGTTTAGGCGGACTATAAGAGCGAAAGCCTGAAGATGTCAAAGAATATTAGCAGATTCCTGGCCTTTACTACTGCTCTTGCAGTTCTCACCAGCAGCGCATTTATCAACTCCACTAGCGCCAACGCACAGACCCAACAGCGGCCGGCCATTTCCAGTCGTGCGGCCCGCGAAGCCGCGGTTGTTGCCGCTACGGCCGCCGTGCTGCAGGAAACCAGCAAAATACGTGGACTGCCAATACTTAGACCGGTAAAAAGCGGTGCTCAGTCGCGCGCTGAGATCGAACGCATGCTCGTCAAGAATCTTTACGAGCAGATGACAACCGCCGAAATGCACGCCACCGAGATTGCCTACCGCAAGTTTGGTTTGGCGCCGTCAACATTTGACTATCGTTCGTTCATTATCAAATTGTTGCTTGAGCAAGTTGCTGGCTACTACGACCCGGTTACGCGCGAGTTCTATTTGGCCGACTGGTTGGAACTGGAGAGTCAAAAACCGGTGATGGCGCATGAACTGACCCATGCGCTTCAGGACCAGCACTTTAACCTGCGGCGTTTTCAGAAGTGGCCGCACGGCGACGCAGATGCACAATTGGCCGCGCATTCCCTGATTGAAGGCGATGCGACCGTCACTATGATGGTTTACATGGCGAAAAACCCGCTGATCGCCTTGGCGTTCACGCGCTCACTTAGCACCGGTGTATCCACCGAACAGTTTAATCAGGCGCCGCGAGCTCTTCGCGAATCGCTGATTTTTCCATATCTGCAGGGAAGCGAATGGGCCACACAACTCTACCGGCGAGAAGGGTTCGCGGGGTTGTCAAAAGCATTTACAAAGCTGCCATTGTCCACCGAGCAGATTCTGCATCCCGAGAAATATTTCACCTACGAGCAGCCGCTCAAGATTGTTCTACCCGATTTGGCAAATTTGCTTAATGGTTCACTGCTCACTGCTCACGGCTCACTGCTTACTGCGACATGGCATCGCATTGACGCGGATGTGAATGGCGAGTGGGGCTACTTTCAGCTTTTGAACCAATTTCTAAACTCGCCGGCAGAATCCCGCCGTGCTGCCGCGGGTTGGGCCGGGGATCGTTATGATGTTTACGAGGGCGCAAATCCCGGTCAGGTGATGATCGCTCATGTGTCCGCTTGGGACACTGAGCCTGACGCGCGCGAGTTTTTCGATGCTTATGTAAAGCGAACTGAAAAGCGCCACCCGGACGCGAAACGATTAGGTACGTATGCTGGAAATCAGAACTCAGAATTCAGGACCCAGAACTCGATTAGCTGGCAAACCAGCGAAGGTCAGGTAATCATGGAACTGCGAGGTTTGCGTGTCAGTATCATTGAAGGTGTGCCCGCAGGTGCCGATGCAAATGCCTTGCTCAAAGCGCTCTGGAAGTGAAGAACAGCAGTTCGGTCCGAGTACAAAGCAAACCGTCTGACGTCATGAAGAAACTTGCCGACATCGAAGCCAGGAAATCTCAAACGCGACTCAGCGAGCTAATGGCAGAGCTGCGCGAGCTTGAGGCAAAGCTGCGTCTTGGAGGTGGGCCGGACAAAATCGAAAAACAGCACAAGCAAGGCAAGCTTACCGCGCGCGAACGGATTGATCTGCTGCTGGATAAGAACACGTATTCGCAGGAGATTGGGCTGCTGGTTGCTTACGATCAATACAAAGAGAAAGAAGGCAGTAAGCAGAAGGCAGAAGGCAGAAACAAGGAAGAAGAGATGGGGGGTGCACCAGCCGCCGGTGTCGTGACGTTGGTTGGGCGAGTCGAGGGCAGGGAAGTAGTTGTGGTTGCCAACGACGCAACCGTCAAAGCGGGTTCGTGGTGGCCCGAGACGATTAAGAAAATTCTGCGCGCGCAGGAAATTGCAATGCGTTGCCACGTGCCGATTATTTATCTGGTCGATTCTGCGGGCGTTAATCTTCCTTACCAGGGCGGCGTTTTTCCGGGCCAGTATGGCGCGTCGCGCATCTTCTATTACAACTCGATCATGCGGCGCTATCTAAAGGTCCCGCAAATTTCGGCGGTGATGGGACCATGCATCGCCGGCGGCGCCTACCTGCCCGCGCTTTCTGATGTCATCATCATGGTCGAAGGCACGTCCTTTATGGGACTGGGCGGCGCAAATCTGGTGAAAGGTGCAACCGGCCAAACAATTGATAACGAAACTCTCGGCGGCGCGCGCGCCCACAATGAACTTTCGGGTGTGGCGCATTATCGAGTGCAGGACGATGAAGCTTGCATCGCGAAAATTCGCGAGTTCGTTTCAGAGTTACCGATAAAAAATATCGGCACAAGCACCGGCTCTAAACATAAGGGGAAAGCCAAGGCTTCTGCCGAAAAAATCTACGAAATAATTCCTGAAGATCATCGCCAGCCTTACAACATGCGAGAGCTGTTGGATTGTCTGCTTGACGAAGGTGAGCTTGACGAGTTCCAAGCCGACTACGCAAAGGAAATCATTACCGGACACGCGCGCATTCGTGGCATACAAGTCGGCGTCATCGCCAACCATCGGGGTATGGTGAAATCGCCAGGCGGTGGCCCGCCGCGATTTGGCGGCATCATCTACACTGAATCTGCTGAGAAGGTGGCCTACTTCATCGAGACTTGTAGCCGGCATCAAACCCCGCTGCTTTTTGTGCAGGACGTTTCAGGTTTCATGGTTGGATCAGAGGCTGAACATTCGGGAATCATTCGCGCGGGCGCGCGCTTCGTCGAAGCGATGGCCACCGCATTAGTTCCCAAGATTGTCTTGACCGTCAACCACGCTTCAGGCGCGGGCTACTATGCA
>JBDUCB010000415.1:0-5633 GCA_040003695.1 bacterium | reverse complement strand
TGGTTTGATCTTGCAGCGGCGATGATCTCTTCAAAGTTGCCGGTGCTATGGCCGCCGAGAAATGAGTGCACATGAGCGACGCCCTTATAGTCAGTAAAGTTTGAGTTGTCTTTAGCTACGAAGCGTTGAGAGTTTAGCTGCAGAATTACGGCGTGGAGACGCCCTAACCTGTAACGTCGATAGGCAAAGGGAATCTGGGTGCAGATTATTAAAGCCAGCAGTACGAGGGAAAGTTTCTGCCAACGCTTCATAGGAAAGAACTAGCTTTCGAAATCCACCGAGGCGACGTGGTCGCTGATGGTGCTGCCAAACTCAGCAACTTTGATGTGTTCAGGATGAACTGTGTAGGCATCGAGGCCGGCGCGATCAGTAAAAGTCGCCACCAAACCGGTGTCGTACGAACGAGGCAAAAGCAATGTGTCGAACCCAACAGCAAGGTTCTGGACCTGGGGAATTACGGAAGCGAGCCGGCGCAGCAATGCAACATGTTCAGCGCGGATATCGGCGCCAACGTTGGCACGATACTTCCAAATGACGATATGAGTCAGCATTTACCTGTGTCCAACAAGCTTCAGCTTGTCGCCGGGGCACTCGTGCAAAGCAAAGCAAAGATACACAGGGTAAAGCCTGTGCCACTCAACGACAAACTAAAGTTTGCCGGACAAAATACTTAGCTGCTTGTTCAATAAATCCCAAACCTGACGGATGTGCTTCTCGCTCGTACGAATGTTGCCAATGGAAAGTCGCAAAGTGATTTTGTCATTTAGCTTCGTATGCGAAAGCAATGCTTTGCCCGTTGCATTCACACCGTGCATGATCGCTTCGTTCAAAACATCGAGACGCGCCTCGAGCGCTGCGGTTTCAATATTGTCGAGCCTCGGACAGGCACGAAAACAAACTAAAGCAAAGGGCACGGGCGCCATCAATTCCCAGTCACCGGCTTCTTCAATCCATGAAGCAAACAGTTTCGCCAAACGGCAATGCTCACGAATGCGTGCCGCAAGTCCCTCGTGACCAAAGTAACGGATGATCATCCACAACTTTAGTGCGCGAAAGCGACGGCCGAGCTGAACGCCATAGTCTGATCCGCTGCGCACCTGTGCCTGCTCGGGCGTGCGCAGATATTCCGGGACGAGGGAAAAAGCGCGGCGCAGCAGATCCAAATGCCGGCAATAAAGAACAGACAAATCGAAAGGAGTGAACAACCACTTGTGCGGATTGACTGCGAGTGAATCCGCGCGCTCGCAACCTTTTAGAACATGGCGCAACTCCGGCACGACTGCAGCCGAGCCCGCATAAGCGGCGTCAACATGCAGCCACATTCCATGCTGCTCGCAAATGGAAACAATCGCCGGAACCGGATCGATGCTTGACGTTGAAGTTGTGCCAACCGTGGCGACGACGCAGAACGGAAGAAATCCTGCACGCTTGTCTTCCTCGACGGCTGCGGCCAAAGCCTGCGGGTCCATACAAAATTCTTTATCAGTGGGAATCTTTCGCAAGGCCCGCTGCCCCAGGCCCAACGTGATTATCCCTTTGTCGATCGACGAGTGCGCTTGCTCAGAAGCATAAACTCGCAAGAGCGGCAGATCACTCCGGCCGCTCATGCCCTCCTCGCGAATGCGCATCTCAACGCCTTCGCGGGCGGCCGCGATCGCGTGCATACTGGAAACCGATGCTGTGTCGTAAATAATTCCCGTCAAGCCTGCATCGAGTCCCATCATCTGGCGCAACCAATCAAGCGTTACTTCTTCCAGCTCAGTCGATGCCGGTGAAGTTCGCCACAGCATCGCCTTATTATCAAAAGCGGCGCTGAGCAGTTCACCGAAAATTCCCGGCGCGGAGGTGGAGGTGGCAAAGTACGCGAAGAACGAAGGATGGCTCCAGTGCGTTAAGGCGGGAACGATCAGTCGATCAATGTCGCGAAGAATGTCTTCCATAGCCTCGCCTGTTTGCGGCGGCGACGCAGGTAACTCGGCTTTCAGATCTCCCGGCTCAATCTGCGCCAGCACCGGCAAGTCTTCGATGCGTTCGAAGTAATCGGCGATCCAGTCGATCAGTTCGTGGCCGTGCCGGCGAAACTCTTCGCTTTTCATATCGCCCAGCAGCGGCGAAAGTGTTGTTTGCGATTCGCTCATCGGCGCGCAGTCTAGATTAGACGTAAACTAAATTCCACGTTTTTCGCGAGTAAGCTCTAGCCTCTGGCATCGTGGGTCGAGGAATTCAGAACCGGGAGCGGTAGCGACCGGGTCGGATAAGGTTCAGACTACGCGAACGGCGCAGCAGTCGTGGATTAATGTTTTATTTCTGTTGAGAGTCGTATCGTAAGAACCCGGTCGCTACCGCTCCCGGTTCTGACTTTGCCTTGTGCACGCTGAGTCTTACCGTCCACCGTTACTGCGTTGAAAGGGCGCAGATGCAAACTAAGAGTGCGCGTTCCAAACCTCTTAAAGTTTGCGTCGATAACGCACTCGAAGCTATTATGCAGGCTCGACTTAAGCTGACATTTATGCTGTAACGCGAACTTTAGTTTGCTGCTCGGGTTCGCAAACGAAAGTTTGCGCTACTTGCGATCGCCATTCCCGATGTCGGTCGCCAAAAAACATTCCGCTTGTGTGAGGAAAATATGAAAAGAACTCTAATCTCGCTCGGATTGATTGCTACGCTCTTCTTTGCTTTTGCTTGTGAACGCCGCGGCGGCCCCGGCGCTGGTGGTGAGTCGGGCCAAATCGTGGTCGGCTATTACGGCGATCTTACTGGCCGCACTTCGAACTTTGGCCAGTCAACCAAGAACGGCGTTGAGATGGCCGTCGATGAAATCAACAAGGCGGGTGGCATCAACGGCCGGCAGATCAAAGTTCTCTCGGAAGATGACGAAGGTCGGCCAGAAAAAGCCGCTACCGTCGCCACAAAATTGATTGACCAGGACCGCGTGATTGCGCTGGTCGGCGAAGTCGCCTCAGGCAACAGTCTTGCTGCCGCGCCTAAGGCCCAGGCCGCGAAAGTGCCGATGATTTCTCCGTCATCAACAAACCCGGCAGTTACCCAGGTCGGCGATTACATTTTCCGCGTTTGCTTCATCGATCCGTTCCAGGGCGAAGTGATGGCCAAGTTTGCTGCGAACACGCTGAAGGCGAAGAAGGCGGCGATCATGCTTGACTTCAACTCGCCATACAGTCGCGGGCTCACTGAATTCTTTGAGTCGAGCTTTACTAAACTCGGCGGCCAGGTGGTGACTAAGCAGTCGTACACGCAAGGCGATCGCGATTACAAAGGACAGCTCACGTCAATTCGTTCGGCGAATCCTGATGTGATCTATGTGCCCGGTTATTACGGCGAAGTCGGCGTCATCGCAAAGCAGGCAAAGCAACTGGGAATCACACAACCCCTGCTCGGCGGCGATGGCTGGGACGCGCCACAACTTTGGGAGCTGGGCGGCGATGCGCTGAATGGCGACTTCATTTCCAATCACTACTCGGTGGAGGATCCCTCGCCTGCAATTCAGAAATTCGTCAGTGACTTCAAATCGCGTTACAGCATCGCGCCTGATGCTTTGGCGGCGTTGGGTTACGATGCGATGCGCGTGCTGGCAGATGCAATCAAACGCGCCGGTACCACTGAAGGCGCCAAACTGCGCGATGCAATCGCCGCGACGAAAGATTTCGCGGGCGTGACCGGCGTGATTAGCATTAATGGCGACCGCAACGCAGTGAAGCCGGCGGTTGTCTTGAAGCTGCAGGGTGGTAAATACGTCTATCAGGAAACCATCAACCCATAAAAATAATTCTGTTCGCCGGAAACTGAGAAAAACTTATGGACACTTTTGTCCAGCAACTCATTAACGGCCTGACCATCGGCGCCATCTACGCGCTGATCGCTTTGGGCTATACGATGGTCTACGGCATTTTGCGCCTGATTAACTTTGCTCACGGCGACATCTACATGGTCGGGGCATTTGTCGGTTATTTTCTCGCGTTCCAACTCGGCTTTGCGACTGGGCCTTCGCTGGTCGGGCTAAGCGTGGTTCTAATCGGATCGATGATTGCCGCCGCGCTCGTGGGCATGGCCATTGAAAGATTCGCGTACCGGCCGATTAGAAAATACGCGCGCATGACCACGCTGATCACCGCAATCGGCGTCTCGCTATTGATAGAAAACCTCTTTGTCGCGCGGCTCGGCGCAGCGCCTCGCGCTTTTCCACAACTGCTTCGCGAACAAAGCTACCCGCTCTTTGGCAACGCCGCGATTGACAACTCCCAGATCTTGATCTTCGCTGTGTCTGTCGCTCTGATGTTGTTGCTTCAGTGGGTGATCTTTAAAACAAAAATAGGAACAGCGATGCGCGCCGTATCGTTTAACCTTAACTCCGCAAAGTTGATGGGCATCAACACCGACTTCATTATTTCATTCACTTTCGCTCTTGGCTCGGCGCTGGCGGCCGCCGGCGGTGTGTTGACTGCGCAATACAATCCGCAGATCGATCCGTTGATGGGAATCATCACTGGCCTAAAAGCTTTTGTGGCAGCAGTGCTAGGCGGCATTGGCAATATTCCTGGTGCGGTACTCGGCGGTCTGCTCATCGGCATCGCAGAGACTTTCGTCGTCGGTTACGGACAAAACGTTGGGGTCCCCACTACGTTTCGCGATGCAGTCGCTTTCGCAATTCTGATTCTCGTTCTGCTATTTCGACCGACTGGCCTGCTCGGCTCGACGGTCCAGGAAAAAGTTTAGAAAGAGTCATGAGTGATGAGTAATGAGTTGCGGTCGTAGTTCAGAGTACAAGCTTTAGCTTGCTTTCGCGCCAACGTAGCAACCTAAAGGTTGAACTCTAAACTGCTCGAACGACTACTCATCACTAATCACTTATACAATGCCCACTTTAGTCAAACGCCTGCTCGCTGCTCTTGTCATCGTCCTGCTGCTGATCGCCATGAACCAGTACATGAGCGAGGCGGGACTCTTTGGCTTTGGAGTACCACCTTATTACGCTCGCGTAATTATGCTGGCGGGCATCAACGTCATTCTCGCTGTCTCTTTAAATCTAATCACTGGATTCACCGGACAATTCTCCATCGGCCACGCGGGCTTCATGGCTGTTGGTGCTTACTCGTCCGCTTATTTGACGGTGTATTTCGCCGGCAGCTGGGAGCGTTCGTTGGGCGCGATAATCGGCGGCAGTTTGGCCCACGCTCTAATCTTCCTGTTGGCGATTTTGGTGGGCGCGATCGTGGCCGCGTTGGCCGGTCTGCTGGTGGGCATTCCTTCGTTGAGACTGCGCGGCGATTATCTCGCAATCGTGACACTTGGTTTCGCTGAGATCATTCGGATCGTCATCCTGAATATTGACAAGGTTGGCGGCGCGACCGGCTTCACAGTTCCGGGTTACACCAACTTCCTTTGGGTGGGCGCGTTTGCCGTCTTAACGATCGTCCTCGTTTACAACATCGTGCATTCCGACATTGGCCGCGCGCTGGTCTCCATTCGCGAAGATGAGTTGGCTGCTGAGGCCATGGGCATCAATACCACGCATTACAAAGTGCTCGCCTTTGTAATCAGTTCCGCGCTGGCCGGCATGGCTGGAGTTTTGTTTGGACACTACACCTCGTTTCTGAGCACTAACGATTTTCAGTTCA
>JBDUCB010000032.1:0-5640 GCA_040003695.1 bacterium | reverse complement strand
GGTCAATGCTGTGACAGTCGCCGCAGCTCCGCATGACCAGCTGACGCGTCTCGAGCCGATCCCACTTCAGCTCGTCGGGGGCGGCCGGATTGTCTACCCGGTGGGGGACGAACTGGATGAGCACGAGGCCGAGAACCACGAGAAAGAGCGGCTGTGGTGTCATTAACATCTGCTCAAGCGTGCCGTCGTGGTAATCGTTTTCAAAGATCCTGCTTAATGAAAGCATGGAAGCCAACAACGCTGCGACCCAAACAACACCCGGTGCAATCGATCTTAGCAATTGCGATTCCGGTCCTATCCCTAGCGGAAACAGGCTGACGACGATGACAAAGAAAAAGAGCGTCGATAAAACGTCGGCTCGACGTCGCCACGCCAGTGTCAGATCGCGCACGACGATCCAACGAAACATTGTCAACATGGAGGGCGCGCTCACGACGTCAGTTGCAGCCTCTCAAAGGAACCTGCCCTAAGGTTCAACTCCTGGTGCGTAGCAACAACAGCCATCCCTCCATTTTTTAAATGCGCTTCGATTACCGACTTGATCAAAGTTTCTGCTGCTCGATCCAACGAGGTTAGCACTTCATCAAGAAGCCAAAGCGGCGTCGATGATGATAGTAACCGCGATAGCGCAAGGCGCCGTCGCTGACCTTCAGACAACAAGCGTGCCGGAAGATTTTCGCAGCCGCTGAGACCCATCTTTTGCAAGCTGTCAATCGCATGTTCTCTGGTCACTTCCACGCCCGCGAGGCCATTGTTGATGCGATGGTTCTCCAGGCAAGTCAATTCTTCCTTGACCGCGCTGCGATGCCCGATGTAAGTGACCGAAGTGAAATATTCCTCACCCAACGAGCGAATGTTCGCACCTTGCCAACGAACATCTCCCCTGGCCGGAGCGAGCAGGCCGCAAAGAATTCGCAGCAAGCTGGTCTTACCACTGCCATTCGCACCCTGAAGCTGCAAAAACGTTCCTGGTCTTACTAATAGGTTGATGTCACTGAACAACTCGCGATCGCCGCGGACGCAGTCGAGGTTTGTGACTTCCAGCATGCGTTGATGGATTACCTTCAAGGTGTGGGCGAATAAAGAATTCAAGCGGATAATAACTGAGTGGCGGCGAAGTTGTCATGTTCGGCCTGACTTGGCAGTCGTAATTCACAACTAATGCCAGCATCGGTGGTTGCCCATCCGCATTTTTTCCGCTAAAACTCTTTCTGGTTTAGAGAAGAATTCACTAACCGGAATCAAACGCCCATCTTTCGATGACATCAAGTCGCAATTCCATCGAGCGTGACGCTTGCGTCAGGCAACTTTACGAACAACTAATAGAGGTTGAGCAGCGCCTGATCCCAACGGGCCTTCACGTATTTGGCCGCGCGGCGGAGTTGCAGGAAAAAGCGGATCTGCTTCGTATGGTTGCGTCATTTGACAGACCAGAGTATGGCGCTCGCGCCTTACCCAGACTGGTTGCCGAAGCGCTTCGGATCGAAAACTATGGAGAGCTGCTTCAAGAGTCATCTGCCACTGAGACCAGAGAAGTCGTCGATACAATCGTAGGTCAGGCAGTGCACGAGTTTTGTGAACGTGGTGCGGAGGCTGCAGCGCTCTGGTTAAATTCGAAGACCGGTGTGGAGCACGAGAAATCGCTCCCGCTTTTTTTGCTGCTAACAAAAGTTGCCGAACAACTCGATTCGAACAGCGAACTTGATTCGTTGCTGCGCGCATTGCGCGGTGAGTACATAGCGACCGGCCCCGGCGCCGACATCGTCCAGAATCCAATGGTGTTGCCCACGGGTCGCAACACGCACGCAGTTAATCCTTATTCAGTTCCGTCACAAATGGCTTTTGCCCGCGCAAAGCATACTGCCGATGCTTTGCTGCAGCGTTGTTTAGATGAACAGGGTCACTATCCGCGCGCGATGGCGCTCGTGCTTTGGGGTTTGGACAACATCAAGACGCAAGGCGACGGTGTTGCGCAAGCGCTCTGGCTGCTCGGTGTGCGGCCTGTTCGCGATGAGCTTAATCGCGCTACCGAAATCGAAGTCATACCTTTGGAAGAATTGCGGCGCCCACGCATCGATGTGGTCATGACAGTATCGGGCATCTTTCGGGATTTGTTTACGCCTACAATGACATTGTTAGACAAAGCGGTTCGGCGAGTTGCGACGCTGGACGAGTCGTTTGAGATGAATTACGTGCGGCGCAATGTCCACGAGAAAATGAATGGGAACGCTGCGGAATTTGACGACGCAGTTACGCGAGTGTTTTCAAACGCGCCGGGTAACTACGGGACGAACGTTAATTTCATGGTGCTTGATTCGCAGTGGGAAACCGCCGACACGCTTGGAGATCTATTCATTACGCGCAAATGTTTTGCCTACACGCGCGACTCGAAGGGACGAAGCGTCGAAGGGCGCGAAGCGCGAAACTTGATGGATGATGCGCTCTCGCGAGTCGAAGCAACCTACCAAAACATTGATTCGTTCGAAATCGGCATCACCGATGTGGATCATTACTTCGAATATCTCGGCGGAATTTCCAAAGCAGTTGAGATGCGAACAAAGTCTCGTCCCGCGATCTATTTGTCTGATTCGCTTTCAGCGCAGACGAAGATTCGATCGTTGGAAGAAACTGTCCGACTTGAAACGCGCGCCAAAACGCTGAATCCAAAGTGGTACGAAGGGATGCTGAAGCATGGCTTTCGGGGGGTCGCTGAAATTGAAAACCACGTTGCCAATACGTTTGGTTGGAGTGCGACGGCGGATGCTGTCGATCCCTGGATCTACACCGAAATTGCCAGGACTTTCTTGTTGGATTATGTAATGTTCGAACGACTACTGCAATTGAATCCGCATTCGCTGCAATCGCTGGCCAAGCGTCTGCTTGAGGCGCACACGCGCGGCTACTGGAATCCCGACGAGGATGTTCTGGAAAAACTGCGCGACATTATTGGTGAGATGGAAGATCGACTAGAAGGCATAGCATAAAACTTGTGTTATTTCATGTGACGTTCCTGATGTTCGTGTGATTTCGTGTGACTTCGTGGATCGTTCTTATGTGAAGGAAGACCAGCGCGATCCACTAACCAACACTAAACCACACGAATAACAAATTTCTTTCATGAAGCGAAACCCAGAAAAAGTCTCCGAGGGTAGTACAGTTCGTAATGTTCGTGTAATTTCGTGTGACTTCGTGGATCGTTCTCTCTTTTCAACCAAATGTACGATCCACGAAGAGACACGAAACTACACGAAAAAGAGACCGATGCCGGAGTTGATTCTAAAGGAAGAAGTTTAACAAATAGTGGGAGCGGCGATGGATGTGTACTACCAGCTCGGTCGAGGATTTCTAGAACCGGTCTATCAAGAGGCATTTGAGATCGAGTTGAGCCGGCGAAATATTCCATTCGAGCCTCAATGCGCTGTAACGATCAATTACAAGGGCCAGGCGCTGACGAAGCATTACGTTCCCGATGTGATTTGCTTCGACCAGATCATTGTAGAACTGAAAGTGTGCGATCGACTGACTGGGCTCGAAGAGTCCCAAATTCTGAACTACCTCAAGGCGACTCAGAAGCACGTTGGCTTACTAATTAATTTTGGCAGTAGAGGTACTCTGGAGTGGAAGCGCCACGTGTTGTAAAGGGCAAACGAGTTCGTGTTTTTCCCCGTGATTTTGTGGATCGCTTTTGATCGAAAAGAAGACGAATGATCCACGAACACACACGAAACGGCATGAACCAAAAGCTTGTGTTGGTTAAGAAGCATTTTGGCTGAGACTCCTTTTATTTCATGGATCGTTGTGTGGTCATAGACAGAAACGATCCCCAAATGACACTAAAGAATCGAAGGTATAAGCAAGATTAAATTAAATAACAGTTGGCGATGAAAGTTACAGTTTTCTATGTTGGTTCCAGCTTGCTTGCGCCGCTGAAAGATGCGGAGCGGAAAATCAATCATGCCTACAAACTCGATCTGTGCATCGCTGCTCATAACTTTGGCGCGCCGCTGGATAATGACGCCTGGCTCGAGGTAGACAACGATCTCGCGCAGGCAGAAATCGTTTTTGTTATCCATGTAATGGATGGCGAAAACGCTCAACGTCTTTTGGCCGCTCTCGAAAGTCATAAGAAGCGGCACGCAGCGGTGATTGTAATCAACTGCATGCCTCAGCTGATGCGGCGCACGCGCATGGGGAAGTTGGATGCGGCCAGGTTCCTTTTAAATTCTGCGACAGACGCGGCGACGCGGACAAGTGGAGACGCGGAGAATCGGACATCACATCGGACCCTCCAACTCTTCGGCTCGGTTGGTTCCTGGATCGGTCGTCAGGCTCGCGCGCATAAATCAAACGGGACGAAAAACGGCGGCAGTTCGAACGGTCACGGGCAATATTTGAAGTTGGTCGATCGGCTGCCGGGCATCTTGAAATTCGTGCCGAGTGTAGGAGCGGTGCGCGACGTAAAGAATTATCTGAATATCTTCTGCTATTTTCTACAACCCACGCCGGCAAACATTCGCTCGATGGTTCTATGTGCGCTGAAGGAATACGTGCCGGATGCGCGGCTCGCGAAAGTAGAAATAAAAATTCCGCCACCGGAGCACCTGCCTTCGGTCGCAATCTATCATCCTGATGCGCCGGCATTATTTGAAACTTTTGCGGAATATGAAAACTGGTACGTAACAAGAAGTCCAAAGTCCAATGTCCAAGGTCCAATGTCCGCGGAGGTACAACGCGTTCTGGATCCAGAATCGACAATTGGCTTGCTATTAATGCGACCGCACGTAATCAGCAAAACGACAAAGCATTATGACGCGCTGATTCGCGCTATCGAAGCCGAAGGCTTGAGCGTCATTCCCGCGCTTTCGACATTGATGGACAATCGTGAAGCGGTCACGAAATTCTTCTTGGAATCGAGCCAATCGTCCAACGTCCAACGTCCAACGTCCAACGTGAAAAACAAAACAAAGACCGAAGACCAAAGACCAAAGACCATTGACCAAACAACTGACAACGAACTACGAACAACTGACAAGAGTCGTGTGAGCCAGATTATTTCGTTAACAGGGTTTAGTTTTGTCGGTGGACCGGCGATGAATGACAGCGAGGCTGCTGCCGCGTTTCTGGCTGACTTGAATCGTCCCTATCGTTCCGCAGTTAGTTTGGACATGCAAACGATTGATTCCTGGCGTGCGTCGCAGACCGGGCTCAACCCAGTGCAGGCGGGAATGCAGATCGCCATTCCCGAAATAGATGGAGCTACAGAACCGTTTGTTTACGGCGGACTACCGGAACGTGGCGTTGAACCAATAGCGCTCGATGATCGTTGTCGCCGCTATGCGCGGCGTCTCGCCCGTTGGAACCGTTTGCAGACGGCCCCACGCAACGAACTAATAATCGCGCTGGTGCTTTTCTGCTTTCCCCAAAACAAGGGAAACATTGGTACGGCTGCAGACCTGGATGTCTTTCCCAGTCTTTGGCAGACGCTGCTGAAGCTGAAAGACGCCGGTTATGACATTGAATTGCCTGAATCTTCCGATGCGCTGCGAGAACGAGTCATCACCGGCAACGCCGACCGCTTTGCATCAACAGCTAATGTCGCCTATCGCATGAGCGTTGCTGAGTACCGCCGCCATTGTCCCT
>JBDUCB010000430.1:0-19035 GCA_040003695.1 bacterium | reverse complement strand
AGGACCAAAATGATTCCGCGAAAATCAGGCCCGGAGGGAGCCATTTGCAAATCGCCCTCCACAATAAGAAGACCAGCCCCGCCATCTAATGTGCAGTTACCCTTTACCACAATGAATTCAGGAGCCCCTATCGCCCCGGCTGGCCCATTTAAGGAATTGAGCACCTTACCCTTTTTTTGGGCCAAGGCTTCAGCCTGAGCTAAGAAAGTGCGTGCGTTATCTGCCGTATCGAGAAACCAGGGCGGTTTAACAGCGAGCGGACCAGAAGGAGCTGGTTCTCCGGTTGTTACCAAATCCAGAATGTTGTATTTCGGATCTGAGATCGTATTTGGATTTGTTGCGTATGCGGCCTGCGCGACCGCTACATCATGGTTGCTTACAGCGAAGGCAGGCTTAGTCGCAGTTAAGCCAGAGGCATCGACGCCGGAATACGTTTTTGCCGCGCTTGATCCCGTGATGAAGCTCATTGGTGTGGTGTGATCATCATGACCGCGCATCACAAGCATTGCGGGAATGTCGATGTTTAGGCCGTCGGCAACAATTAGGATTGCGAGCTTTTTGCGTGCTCCGCGCGGGCCGTAGCCGGTCGACTCGATAATAAGACGAGAAGGCCCCGTTCCATTCACCGGAGTGACTGTGAGACTGTAGGCGATGCCGTTGATTGGATTGTAACCTGGGCCGCCAATGCTAACCCGATCGGCATAACTGTCTCCAGGCGGAGTGTAGTCATAGAAAACCCAACGCGAGAGACGGGCAGGGAAGCCACTTGTCGTTGGATCGCTCGCCAGGTTAGACCACGAATTTGTTTCGGCTTTGAGGAAAGTAATCTTGTTTTCAGGCGCCACCGCGCCTGACGGATTTGGCACGAACAAGGGATTTGGCATAACGTTTCCGCGCATTACATTTAGCGCTGCCTGAATGCCCGCTTCCGCGCCGTAGTAGGCCTGCATCTCGGCCGCCGCGTCTACGGTGCTTGTCCCGGCAAGTGAAGTGGTGAGTATTAGCGCTCCCCCTGCGGTCAGCAGCAACGCAGAAATCATCAACACCATAATCAACGCAGCACCGCGCTCGCTGTTTCTGTTTTGCTGACCAGTTAGGTTTTCAAGCCGAAAAGAATTCATTTCATCGCCTGCGACTTTAGAACTGCTGTAATGTATTGGGCCCATTTCTCAAAGCCACGTCTGAAACCAGGTGCACTTGCGATAAGGGCTGCTCCGCGGTGGCGGGCAAGTTAACAAGCACATCGATATTTATTCGTTCCGCTGTTGCTGCGGTGACAGCAACACCCGATATATCCAGATAGCTAATCTTCAAACCCGTAATATTAGTCGCCAGAACTACCGAGTCGCCGGCGTTATCAACACGAACGATGGGACTGCTTGAACCGTTCACACCTTGAAAGACAAAGCGCACATCTTCGTCGGTATCAGATAGATCAGTATCATTGTTTAGATTGGCGCGTACGCGAATCGAGTTTGCGGCCGAGTCAGCCGTCACGATGCCGTTGTCAGTTAAACCGTAGCCCGAGTTGCCGATTTCCCGCGTCATAATATTCAGCGCGCGTTGCGCCGAGGCGAGCGCTTCGGAACGGGTATTTTCACGGCTGCGCGTGCGCAGGGAAGTTGCGAGCAACGTGCTGGCGGCCGTCATCACGGCCAGAGTGATCCCCATCGCGATGATGAGTTCCAATAGGGAGAACCCTGCATCGGTCTTCTTGCGCGCCGTTTTGTTAAGCACTTCCATTTTCTTGATCCTGCGCAGAGATTTAGTAGGCTTGGCTTCGTTGGGAAATCAATGTAATCGTACCTCCCGCGCCGGATGCCCATCCAGTGACAATGCTTTGCGATCTGACGGTGATGGTGATTGACTTGAGTGTGGTGGAAACATCAGCAACAGTCCTGGTAACGGTGAAAGAACGGCCATCGCGCAGAACACCGTTCTGTGTGACGGTCCCGGCGTTCAGACGGGCATCGGTGGTTGTTGAGTTAAAGGTTGCGCCGCGCAGCGCTTCCATCGCCTGCTGGGCTATAGCGAGTGAAACTGCCCGGTCGCTGCCTCCAGAGTTGTTATAAATTGAAAACGAGAAAAGACTTGCCGAGCCCAACGCAACTATCAGCATCAGAAGCAGCGCGATTACGGCCTCGAGCATTGTGAAACCCTGCTGCCGGGAGCTATCAGGTGCGGATGACACTGCACCACACACCGCGCACGGAAGCTCAGTGGGTGTTTGGCTCTGAGTGTTCGATGTCAGAATCATGGAATTTGAGTGTTGGGGCGAAATGCGGGAGATGGCGCTGCTGAGTTAGTCACAGGGCTGCTTGCTGGCGTGCCAGTGAGGCTTGGTTGTCCCGCTGTGGTTAAGTCAATCTTACTGGTAAATGTATTTGAGATCGTCACAAAGGCTGGCAAAGCTACATTCCCCGCCGCATCGACCGTTCGTCCCCGCCAGTTGAAATAGATCGTTCGCGGAAAAGGGCCATTCAATTGAAGCCCGTCCGGTGCCAGGCTAACAACCTTCGGCGCGTCCAACGCGCCATCGCCATTAGCATCGATTGTCACGGTGTAGAAAGTTGCATTAATGATGGAAACCTGGGCCATCTGCGCCGAGGTCGTCGGATGCCGGCGCACTGAGTCGATGCGCGCCTTCTCCAGATAACTCGCTAACTGGCGCGCTGCATTCTCTCGGACCATCACCTGACGCGCGCGCGTGATCTGCATTAAAGCAAAACCGGAAACCACGGAGATGATGCTCGCTACGATCAACAGCTCGATTACAGTAAAACCATTCTTCCCCGCAGGCACTTCGTTTTCAATGACATCAGGCAAGGTCTCCCGTTTTTGCGAAATCCCTCGTGCACTGCGCAACATTTGCCGATCGATCTCGTCCATCAAATTGGAAGCCAATTCGGTGTCCCCTAGTTTCTCTATTGCCTTCTGGTGTTGAATTGCCGATTCCCGATCTTCGAGATCAAGATAGACAAGTGCCAGATAGTGGTGAGCCGTCGCGTCGTCAGGATTAATTTGCACTGCCTGCTTATACGCCTTTATCGCCTCTGCATAACTCCCTACGTTAAAGTAAGCGAGTCCCAGGTTCTTGCGCAGTTCCACGTCGCGAGGCTGCAAACGAATTGCTTTCAAGTGCATGCGAATAGCCTTGAGAAACTGACCGGATCGATCATAGGCGACACCAAGGTTACGGTACGCTTCAGCAAAATCCGGCTTGAGGTTCACCGCTTTAGAGTAAGCTTCGATAGCTCTTTCATCACGACCGAGATGTTCATAGGACACCCCGAGTGCCAGATAGGTTTCTGCCAAACTGTCACCAGTTTGCACGCCGGACTGGAACTCTGACACAGCTTCATCGTGTCTCCCCTGCCGAGCCAATTCGAGTCCAGATTGGTAATGGCTATCGTCGGAGGCAACTGACTCGTCCGAGTCATGATTCACAAGCTTCTGTAAGATTTTCTTCCGCAGTATCAAGCTATTTCTCCAAGTACATGGGTTAGTATTCACTCACCGCCAGCGCATAGATTCCCCCGAGAAGAAGGGCATCCTTTACTTTGTTTCTATCTAATTGCAGACCGGAAGTTCCACTTCCTGAGGAAACGAAAGTAGGATTTAGAAACCCGCCAGTGCTAAGAAATCTCGCGACAACAACCGCACCCCAGTTTGTAGCGCTGCCCCCGCCGCTCCGATTTATTACTCCGTCTCCTAGTACCAGCACCAATCCATCGAACGTCTTGCTTCCGCTTATATTGAGCGTGCCCGTCACGATCAGGAGTCCCTTTCCTCCGTCGTTTGGAAGAGTTGCGTCACCATCAATAAATGTGAAAAGGCCTTTCGCTGGAGCGTCCACCTCAGCCCCGAAATCTGATGGGCCAGGCTCCCCATTCCGAGTATTGAAGTAACGGTCACAGGACGAATTCTGATCAGTACTACATTTATAGAACTGCTGCTGAGATGCCAGTCTGAGTTGCTGAACGAATGCCCGCGCCCCCGATACTGGGTCAGAAGTGGTCTGCAACCAGGCGGGCAATTGCGGCAAATCTGCTGGTAACGTTAACGGTTTGAGAACCGGAATGAGTCCAGTACTGTCGCCATCCAAAGGCAGAGAGTTATTGGCTTTAAGATTTAAGAGAGTCGTATAGTCAGGATTATTGGTCACGAGAAAAGCCGGTAGAGGTTGTCCGCCGGCATTGTCGTTGCCCGAATAAACATAATGCGCGCTGCTGCCGATGGAAATGGTCGCAGGTGTGGTGGAGTCGTCGTGGCCGCGAACTACAAAGGTCGCGGGTGGGTCATAGCCGGCGCCGAAGCGGCTGACCATTGTTTGCATATTCTTGATGGCCCCATGCGGTCCGTAGCCCTGAACCTTTACGATTAAGCGGCTTGGCTCCGGTGTGGTGACAATGGTTTGGGCTGTCTTAGTTGTCCCGTCGACAGGAATCGTCAGTGGCGTGGGTATCGTAAACAGCGTACCAACGTTCGGAATCTCCAGCGAAGGATTGTTAAAAGAAAGAGTCACCGTCGGTGCGCTCAAGCTGATCGTCCCACTGAGAGTGCCTTTTATTGAAACGGAAATTGGAGAACTACTTCCAACAGCCAAAGGAGCAGTTTCAGTGAGTTGCAATGTGAAGGTTGAACCGGCGGGAATCGTAAGGTTCGTGTTGGTCTTTACTCCTGAAAATACAAATGTACCCAAAGCCGGATTTCCTACTGTCGTGATGTCGGTTGATGACTGCGGAGTGTAACTAAGGGTCACGTTTCCAGGAAAAGATGCCGATGTCGACGTAGTGCCATTCACCGTGAATGATCCCGACGTGGAATAAACCACTTTCGTTGAAAGGTCCGGATCGCTGACTGAGGTGATTGCGTAGGCCATTCCGTTAGCCGTGGAATAATTGGGGCTCAGAGTTATGATCTGAGGCGAGCTGCTCGGATAGTTTTTAATAAGCCACTGAGAAAGCTGTGGGTTCGCGACGGCAGTTTTGAAGTTTATCGTTGGCGCCACATTTCCTCTGAGAACATTGAGCGCTGCTTGCATGCCAGCTTCTGCCGCGTAATAGGCTTGCACTTCGTCTGTCGAACTGACGGCATTCGTTGCGGACATGCCCGTCGTCAAAATTAGAGCGCTGGCCAAAGTAAGAACCAATAGCGAGATGAAAAGTACTGTGATAAGCGCAGCTCCGCGTTCGCCTCGCAGATTTTTGGTTTCCACAAATCCTGATGTGTTTTGCATGAACAAGAAACTCCCCACTCAGATTCTGTCTCAGTAATTATTTATGTCGGCGTTGCGCAAACTAACGTCTGAGACCAGCTGTACGCGGGAGGCAGGCTGATAGCCGGAAGAGCCTAATCGGCCGCGTTCAGGTAGCTCCACGCAAATACTCATGACGATGTATTTGGCATCGCTTTTCTGCGTCACTTCTGCCGAATTGGTTGAAATATCACAGCTAGACACGCCTGACACAGCGGGCGACATCGTGTAGCTGATTTTGGACGGGTAATAGCGGATTTTTAGTGAATCGACGCGGTTGGCAAGCACAGTTGTTTGATTCTGAGTGCCGATATCAAGTCGCACGACGTAGCTCGCGTCGCCAGAGCCCCATAGCGAGTATTTCACGTCTTCGTTGCGATCGTTCACGAACTGGCTGGTAGCTTGCCCTTCAAAAGCGTTTAGATTCGAGCGTACGCGAATCGAAGTTAAGTCTGAATCGGCAGCTACAATTCCGTTGTCGCTCAGACCAAAACCTGAATTAGCAATCTCGCGAGTCATAATGTTCAGTGCACGTTGCGCGTCGGCCAACGCATCGGAACGTTGATTTTCTCTGGCGCGAACATTGAATGATCTTGTGAGCAGACCAGTTGTCAACGCCATCAGCACAAGCACGATTGACACCGCGATCATCAGTTCTGGTAGTGAGAAACCTGCCGTCCCGCGTCTCTTCCGATGTTCATGCATGAATAACCAATCTCCTATCCGTTAACAGAAGGTCACTTTCCTTCATCCAAGGTTGGGTCCAGGCGTAATCGCCGTACGCTTCGTATAAATGGTTACCTGCCCGTACATCCAACCATAGCTTCCGCCATACTGACCGCCGGTCGTGCTTCTGGCCTGTGGCGTCACTACCAGAGTAATGTCTTTCAGCGTGCTGGTTGTACTTACGACGGTCATCTGAACGGTATAGGTTTGCAACCCGCTTGTTGGGTCACCTACGCTTAGAGTTTCAGTTGATGACGTGCAAGAACTGAACGGCGTAGCTCGCAGTTGCTCTAATTTGATTTGCGCAATCGCCAGAGCGCCGGCGCGAATTGCGGCGGCAGAGTTATACCGCGTGGCGTAGACGAAGAGGGGTGCAATTCCAGCAAAGACGATCATCATCAAAACCAGCGCTATGCTCGTCTCAACCAGAGTAAAGCCACGTTGATCTTTCGCAGAAGTAACGGATTCCATTGATTTACCTGAATTCTAGTTAGTGACGTTCACCTTGACGATGATTGTCGAACCACACTGCGAGGAGAAGGTCACATTAAAGGGACCACGCTGGTTGTTGTTTGAGTTGATCAAGAAGCTTGACCCGGTAGAAACAGTTTGTGATGCCGGGGTGACCGTCAGGTTGGAAGGGTACGACGCGACGACACCGCTAGAGACGCTCATGCTGACTAACACACTCGTCGATCCGCCGCCATTTTTCTTAACGGAAACACTCGTTGAGGCAACATGTATTGTGCATTGCGGAGGGCCCGCTTCTCCCCCCACGCCCTGTCCGGAAACGTCTAAACACGGAGTGCTATCCACCGCCTCGGTGCCGCTTACCACTGTCGTTGACCGAACTGCGGACGAGGCGGGGATTGTGTTGTTGTATGGAACATTTGGGAGAGTGGGTTGCTTGCTTTCGACCGTTACGTCACCTGAGCCGGACACATCAATGTTCAAAGGCTCACTTGGGTTACTGGTATTGATAACCGCAAATGTGGTTACACAAGAAGAGCCAGGGGTGACTGTGCGCCCGCGCCAATTAAATTTGACGTTTGGCAGTTCGGAATTGGGTACCTGAACGCCGGTCTCTAAGTTAAAAATGCGATCGGTTGGAACGCCGGTGTTAGAAAAGTCCATGTTGACCGTGTAGCTGGTTGGGCTCGTAAATTTGACCGAAGACTCACCGTGACGGCGAACAGCATCAATGCGAGCCTTCTCCATGTAGCTGGCAAGTTGTCGAACAGAATTTTGGACCCGTATCGATTCTTTCGCGGATCTGAAGTTGATTAAGGCAACTGTCGCAATCGCGCCAATGATTGCAACCGCAATCACTAGTTCTGTCAGGCCAAATCCCCTCTCCCTGCGCCGTTCTTTAGTTATTCCGATCTTTATGTCGATGCTCATCACTCCTCCGATGTTTTCGAGCACGAGGTCAATGGACCGCGGCGACTTCACTTTAGCAACGACCATGCCAGCTCAAATTCGCAGCAAACCAGCAAGGTTTTCTAAAAACAATCTTCGAATCGAGGCTCGTTCGTCACTTAAGGTAACGACGACGGAAGCGTGCTTCCTGTTTTCAGGCGTTCGAATTCGCACCTGGGTAAAGCTTTTTGAAAGCGCGGAAAGCGAGGTGGCTTAGACCTTTTGATTAGGCAGGGTTCTTTCTGTTCAGACGGCCATTCGTCCTGCTCCGAAAGGATCGTCCGCCACGGGCCATGGTGCCGCACGCCAGGCTCGCGGTCGGACGGCAAGCGCCCCGTCGATCCTTTGATTGGCGGGGCGCATTGCTGACCTGAAATCGGTTTTTCTTACGGCGGGCTGGTGCCAGTTCTTAAGTTTGGCTCAAACTCGTTCGTTGATGCCGAAACGCTCTGTGTGTCCGCCAGTTTCATCGCCAACGCGCGGGGTTTGTAAGCGAAAGGTTTTGGTCCACCGCGACTGTTCTGCACTTGCATTACGAGATAGTCCTGGTTTTGTCTAAATCTCATAACGCTGCCGCGTTGGTTCATGATTACAAACAACAGATCTCCTTTTGCGGTTTTCATCTGGCCGACCAGCGAACTGGCCCCGCCGTCAGTTCGCACTAGTGTCCCGGTCTTTGCGATCACGCTGCCTTCCCAGGCCGGCCCGGTAAAGCGCTCTTCCAACGTGCCGGGATCGATGCCCGCAACCGGCATGATGTCGGCGGGCGTGAGCTTATTCTTCTGCAGTTCGCTGCGCAGGCCTCTAAAAATTTTCAGCATCGCGCGCGGCGTCACGCGATTAATTCCCAGCCCACTGACCGATGAGAGTTGGATCTCGGCTTCAGAGATTCCAAGCAATGTAATAATTTGGCGTCTTACCGATAGCACGCCGCCGAGGCTATCGCCGATTCGCTCGGCCATGAAGTTATTCGAATAGCAGAGCAGTACCTTTAGCACGTCGATCAATCTGCTGGAGTTGTGCGTCAGGAGAAGTTTCGCGCCTGGCGCCGCGGGACCCACCACGACTTCACCCATAACTGCGACGCTCGGAACTGTTTGCAAACTGGCCTGGTCTCCAAGCGTCATGCGCTCGTATGTCCACCCGCGCATCGCCTCACCAGATCGACGCGAGGCATCGAGAGTATCGTAGAGCAATTCGCCGGAGCGTCGGGCCGACGCGCTGAAGTTCATCGTGAAGCCCGGAGCGACGACGACGTCTCCGCTCACGCTACGGATGCCGATATTATTTAAGAGCCGTGCGATCATTACCGCGTGCTCGTAATGAAAGGACGGGTCTCGTCCAGTCACATATAGATTGCCGGTGATCGCGCCTGTAGTTTTATCGAACGAACCGTCCGTCCAGAATCCGGTGGTGAAGCGATACTGCGGTCCGAAGTTGCGAAGCGCTACCAGGGCCAGGCCGAGCTTTACGGATGAGGCAGGATTGAAAGCCTGGTCGGCTGATTGCGACGATACCGTTTTGCCGTCCACTGTTTCGATAAGCACGCCTTGAAGGCCATAGACGAACGGCTGATCGGCGCCTTCAGTTTGAGTGGTGACGCTGAGTGGTGAGGCGACCGGCTTTGCAGCGCTGTCTGTTTGTGACAGCGGCGACTGAGCAGCGCAAAGTGCCGTACACCCGAGCAGCAAAAGTGCTGACAGACAAATCTTTGCTGGTGGTTTTCTTTTAAGCATAGCTGTTTGTTGCTCAACGTCTGAGCAACGCATCGATAATAACATGTCACGGGAGAGTAGCGGCGAGGCATTTTCGATGCACTTTTCGGCAACGAGGATGTCGCCGCGTGAACTGAGAAAAAATCTGCGCTTAGGTTCACAAACTCCTGATCGCAATTGCGTTGACAATGAAAGAAGTGCAAACCTAGAATCTGTACATTGACAATCGAGTGAGAAGAAATCATCAGCCCGTTGTTGCGGAAGACATACTCGCCACGCACGTCGCGCGCAAGAAAGAGATTCGAGCGCGGCTCAATGAGTTCCGTGATGTTTGGCGCAGCGGTTCTGATGAACGTCTGTGGGAAGAACTCGTCTTCTGCATTTTCACCGCCGGCGCATCAGCGCGCATGGGCTTAACCGCTGTCGATGCGGTTAGACCATTGTTGGCCCAGGGTGGGCGACGTGAGATGACGCGCGCTTTACGAAGCGCGGGTGCGCATCGCTTTCCCGTAGAGCGTCCCGGCTATATTGTTGTCACCCGAAACTACCTGCACGAGCATTGCAGCATGGAGTTGCGCCGCAAGCTGCAAAGTTTTCGCGATCCGATTGAGCGCAGAGACTGGTTAGCTCAGGAAAAGCGCATCAAAGGTCTGGGTTATAAGGAATCGAGTCATTTCCTGCGAAATATTGGCATCCGCGGCTACGCCATTCTCGATAAACATGTGATGGGTTGCCTTCAGGATTTGAAGATAGTTGAGACAGCGAAGCCGCCTACTACCAGAACTCGCTATCTCGAAGTCGAAGAAAAGTTGAAGTTTTTTTCGCGCGACATCAAGATTGATTTTGACGAACTTGATTTAGTGCTATGGTCGATGAAAACCGGCGAAGTGTTGAAGTAGTGGCCGGAGATGTCAGGTTGTTGTTTCTCCCCAGGTAAGGCGAGAGCCATCAGTGCGGTAATGATCAAGGAGTTCAGCAAGATGACAAAGAGGCGATGCAGATTGGCCGCAGAACTTTTCGCGGCCTTTGTGATTTGTCTGGCCTTTGTTGGCCCAGTGCAGGCATTGGGCGAGCAAAAAGCTCGCGTCCGTGCCGAACGTGCACTGCGCGACGGCGATTTTGAGAACGCCGAAAAAATGTTTCGTGAGTTACTCGCGAAAGACGCGCGTGACAAAGATGCTCGTTTAGGCTTGAGCTTTGCGTTGTTGAAACAGCGTCATCTGCAAGATGCTTACGATCAAGCTGCCAGAGTGATTTTGGCTGAGCCGCTTTCCCCTCGCGCGCATGCTTTACTGGGCGCTGCAATCCTGGCGTCTGGTAACTTCCAGAATTCAGTGGAAGAGTTTCGCACCGCGCTCAGTCTTCAGAGTAACGAGCCAATGGCAATTGCCGGACTGGCGATGGTCGATTTTTACGAGAATCGTATGGACGCGGCCCTCAAAGGGCTGCGGCGCGCAGTGAGTTTGGATTCAGATGAGCCGGATTATGTTTTCAACCTGGGCCAGGCGAGCGCGCGTAGTGAACGATACAAAGAGGCCGCAGATTCATATGAAAGGTTTTTGCTTATCGCGCCTAAAACCGACGCCGAGCGTCGCGCGCGCATACGCGGGCTGATCGACTTTCTGCGATACCTGGGCGATCAGGGTCTGCTCTACTCACCCAGCGGCGGAAACAAAACCAAGATCTCGTTCGAGTCGTTTGACGGTCGGCCTTTACTGAAGGTTCGCGTCAACGGCAGTAAAGAAGTTTTGCGGTTCGTGCTCGATACCGGCTCGGGGATGTCTGTCATCTCGGAAGAAACCGCGAAGAAGCTGGGACTCCGTTCTGTCGCGCGCGGTGGTCTGGCACGTGCAGTAGGTGGCGGAGGGAAGTTTGAAATCGTTTACGGTTTTCTTTCGTCATTGGAATTAGGTGATGTCAAGGTCGCAAGTGTGCCAGTCTACATTCGCCATTTTTACGACTACAGAAAGCCGGTTGATGGCTACCTCGGTTTGTCCGTGATTTCCAAGTTTATTGCCTCCGTCGATTACGGCGAAAGAATTTTCACGCTGCGGCGACAATCGGATTCTGATAACAATGACCAACCACAAGCCCCGAACGCGACGGCTCCTACGGTTCCTTCAGACATTTTGGAGATACCGGTGCGCACAACTTCAAGTGGATTCCTAAGCGGGGAAGTGCGACTGGAAGGAATCGACAAGCCGCTTAATTTTATTATTGATACTGGCGCCAGCGTTTCAGTCGTTTCGGAAAAACTGGTGGCGGAAGAAGAACTGACAAGTTATCTTTCCCCGGTACGCATGCGAGTTTACGGCGCGGCGGGAATAGCGGACGATGTTAAGACGGTGCTGTTGCCCAAAGTAATGCTTGGCAGTTTCACACGCGAACAGATCAACGCGGCGATTCTCGATATGGAACCTGTAAATGAAACCGCGGGCTTTACGCAGAATGGAATCCTCGGCGGAAACTTCCTTGGCCACTTTCGTGTCTCTTTCGATTTCCAGCGAGGATTGATTAGACTGGAACCATTGGCAAAAACGGCAAAGACCAGCGACGGTCTTAATCTGCCGCAAATGTGATCAAGAGTATGAAGCAAAGTCTTTATCTCGAAACCTCAGTGATCGGGGCTTACCTTGATAACGGCGAGCCATTTCGCCGCGATTTGACAATTCGTTGGTGGGAACACGAGATGCCAGACTATCGCGCCGTGATCTCGCCGCTGGTGACGCGAGAATTAGAGCGCGTTGCAGAACCACACCGGTCTTCATATTTGAATTTGATTTCCGACCTCGAACAGGTCGAACTTGCCGAGGAAGCTTCGATACTCGCCGAAGGTTACATCTCGCGCGGAATCTTTCATCGCAAATACATTGCCGATGCTATGCACGTAGCCATTGCTTCGTTTCATAAAATCGATTACTTGTTGACCTGGAACTTTGGTCATTTGGCGAACGTTCGCCGCCAGGCTCGCATTCGCCTGTTCAATACGGCAGCAGGTTTTTATGTTCCCATGATTGTTACGCCGGAGTTTCTCGTTTCCGAAGCCACTGAAACCGGAAAGTAAATTACTGACATGTATCGCCGGCCTAAATTCCTGGAAGTGTTGCATTCGATTCGCGAGGAGATGTCGCGTGAAGTAGACTACGACGTCGATCTTTTCGCCGAGCTGGTGCGATCAGGAATTCGGCCCGCGCGTGGTCCCGAACGAATTATTCGTGGCAAGCGAACGAATGTTCCGTTGCAGGATCTGGAGGCTGAGACGGACGAAGCGGAGCCACCAAAAAAACGCGCTGGAAAATCTCGATAAGGCTAGCCATTCGTAAGGCGCCAGCGAAGCCATCGTACTCAATTTATGAACGCAACGTTTGAAACCATCGGGCTGGAAGTGCCGAGCGAGAAAGCTTTCAACTACCTGGCCGAACGTGCCGGCGATCAGGGCGAGGCGACGCAACTAAATCGCCGCGGCGCGGTGCTTCATGGCCGTTGCTGGAAACTGGGTGAAGGTCTGGAAGTTTGGACGGTGCTTTACGAATCCGGCAGCGGGGACGTGTTTTATGCTGACTGCCGTCCCGGTTTTCGCGCTCGCTATATTCAAACCATTACGCCGTGGGCCTTGACCGAATACGATGAGGAAGGCGAGGCGGTGGTCCATGGCTATCGCGAAGGCACTGATTGCGAGGTCTTGTTTGAACTACAAAACCTGACTGAAGTTGGTCCCGGCGGCTTTCGCGCGCAGGAACTGCACGTTGGACTTTGCGGGTTGGCTTATCGCGCCCGCGTTCGCTCAGGACCGGCAAAGACGCGTTGGTTGCCGTTGGACAAGGCTGCTCCTTCGCGTGCTGCCCATGAAAATGATTGGAGCTTGTCGGGTCGCGTGGTCGCCTGCAAGCCGTTGAAGAATCCGCTTTCGGGCAGCGACCTTTATTGGATCAATGTCGATCTGGAGCGAATGAACCTCGAGATTTTGGTCAACCAGCGTTCGTTGCGTGGCGACACATTGGCGCCCGGCGTAACCCTGGACGCGGAAATCTGGTTGCAGGGACATGTGCTGGACGAGTTGGCGTTGCGTTCTCGTTACGAAGGAGTCGACATCTCATGTTCGACAGCAGAGTTCTGGAGCCGCCTGCGACGCAACAACTAATTCAGCTTGACTCTTCGCAAACGCGGAAATAGTTCAGAGTACAACCTTCAGGTTGCCTTGCTGGGACGGACGCAAGCTGAAGCTTGTACTCTAAACACCTAGCTACTTCCGCAAGGTCATCAGTTACCCGACGACTGACTAAATGAAACGTGTCCTTGTTGTAATCCTCATCGCCGCCGCTCTTGGGGTTGGTTCCTACTTTTTCAATCAATATTGGATCCATCGCTACGATGCGCTGATTGCACGGCAGGCCGGCATCTATCGGCTCGATCCCAATTTGGTCTGGAGTGTCGTTTACGAAGAGACTTATTTCAGCCCCTGGAAGAGCGGCAAAGATGGCGAGATTGGTCTGATGCAAATCACCCCTGCGGTCGGTCGTGATTGGGCCACGGAAACCGGAATGAAAGATCTCGAGAGGCAGATGGCCGAGGATCCTTCCGCAGAACTTCGCGATCCCGAGCGCAATATCCAAATCGGTTGCTGGTACCTGGAAAAGTTTTATGAGCAGTATCGCGACACACCTGACGCCGAGGCACGCATGATTGCTGCGTACAATGCCGGGCCCAGTCGTGCCGCAGAGTGGAACAAAGTGCCACCGGGACAAAAGCAGCTTTCCGGAGAGCAGTTCATTAACAACATCGACATCCCTTCAACGCGCGCTTACGTCGTTTCGATACTCGATCGGTATCGCAAATTGAAGAGTCACGCGCTCAACGTCAATCTGCAAGACTCTGCGTCTCCGGTGCGGTGAATTTCGCGCGCGCGGGGGGCTAAAACTAATAGTAGATATTCACCGGTGCCGTTTGCATCGTTATCAATGACGACAATTTATTGCGCTGAATGGATCGTGCCGGTTTGTTCTTCGTCTCTCGCTGCCGGAGCAATCGCTGTCAGCGATGAGCGCATCGTCGCCGTGGGCAGTCGCCAGACACTCGTAGCCCAATTTCCCGAAGCACCAATCAAAGACTTTGGACCAGCAGCGATCATCCCCGGTCTGGTCAATAGCCACTCGCACCTGGAACTAACCGCGATGCGCGGCTTTCTTGAACACGAAGAAGGCGATTTCTTTGCGTGGTTGAAAAAGCTGACAGTGGCGCGACTGGAAAGGATGACCGCCGACGATTTGAATGTGTCGGCGCAGTGGGGCGCATGTGAAGCAGCGCGCGCTGGAGTGACGTGCGTCGCCGACGCCAGCGATTCGGCACTGGAAAGCATGAATGCATTGGATGCCGTCGGGCTGCGCGGGATTATCTATCAGGAATCGTTTGGTCCGGATCCGCGTCTGGCGAAGGACAACTTTGCGAAGCTGCAAACAAAAATCTCTCGATTGCGCGAACGCGAAACCGCAATGGTGAAATGCGGAGTGTCGCCACACTCGCCCTACACAGTTTGCGGATCGCAGTTAGAGATGATTGCGGAGTTTGCACTTGATGAGAATTTGCCGCTGATGATGCACGCCGCAGAGACTTTGCTGGAGGTGTCGTTGCTGCGCGAGGGCAGCGGAGCATTTGCAGACGGATTGAAAAGCCGCGGAATTGACTGGCAGCCACCGTCCGTTTCGCCGGTTCAATATCTGAAACAGCACGGGATACTCGCTACGCGACCATTGTTAGCCCATTGCATCCACGTGGATGCTGCCGACATTGAGACGCTCGCCGCAACCCAAACGCGTGTGGCGCACTGTCCCAAGTCGAACTCAAAACTTGGCCATGGCGTCGCGCCGCTCATGAAGTTCATCGAGCAGGGTCTTCCGGTGGGGTTGGGCAGCGATTCGGTAGCCAGCAACAACATTTGTGACTTGCTCGAGGAAGCGCGTTACGCGCTGTTGCTTGCGCGGTCGGGAGTGTCCAAAAGTACTGCGTCGCCTGGTTTGTCAGCGGAGGATGTTTTGGGCCTTGCCACACAAGGAGGTGCGCGAGCGCTCGGGTGGCAGGAACAAATCGGCGAATTGAAGGCCGGGTTGCAAGCAGACTTTGCGGTCGTGTCGCTCAATGGTCCACATCAGATTCCCATTTATGATCCTGTCAGCGCGCTCATCTTTAGCTCAAACGCGCGCGATGTTGTGTTAACGGTGGTGGCGGGTAGGGAAGTCTATCGCGAGGGCCGTGTGACAACAGTTGACGAGGATCGCCTGCGCGCGCGCATGAAGGAAATTGCGGGAAAACTGATTTCTTAAGAACTCTTGGGCGATGAAAGGAAAATTGGCCGCGGATGAACGCAGATAAACGCGAATCAGATAGTTCTGAAACTCTTATCCGCGCGCATCCGCGTTAATCCGCGGCTAAGTTTGTCTTAAACTAATGAAGCAGCAATTGCTTCGTCGAATATCTCCAGCGCGACATCGATATGTTCTTTCGTGATGATCAACGGCGGCGACCAGCGAATTGTGTTGGCGCCGGCTCCGAGCACGATCAGTCCTCGTTCAAAGCAAGCCATTTCCACGCGATCGCGAAGTGCTTCAGCGGGTTTGTTTGAAGTGCAGTCAGTCACAAATTCCACTCCGAGCATCAGTCCCATGCCGCGAACGTCCCCGATGCAATCATACTTCTTTTGCAAGCGCTCAAGTCCTGTCTTTAAGTAAGCCCCAACCTCAGAGCTGTTTTCCACCAGCTCATTCTGCAAAAGCTCAATCGTTTTCAACGCTGCAGCAATGCAAACGGGATTGCCGCCAAAGGTCGACGCATGGGCGCCCGGTTTCCAGTTCATCAGGGCTGCGCGCGCCACGCATACGCCGATTGGCAAACCTGATCCGATTCCCTTGGCAATGCACACGATGTCCGGCTGCACATCGTAATGTTCACAGGCAAACATTTTCCCCGTACGGCCCATTCCGGATTGGACTTCGTCAACAATCAGAAGAATGCCGTGCTCGTCGCAAATGCGACGCAGCCCTTTCAGAAAATCCTTCGGCGCCGGCACGTAACCGCCTTCGCCTTGCACGGCTTCAACAACTATCGCAGCAACTTCGTCAGGCGGCGTGGTTGTTTTAAAAAGCCTTTCGGTAATCCAATTGAGCGCACCTTGTCCGGCGCCACCATCGCCGCAATCAGCCGGGTTGAACGGATTGCGAAATTCGTTTGGGTAAGGAACATGCACAACGTCCAGCGCCTGGCGTTTGAACCCCAGCCGTTGCGCGGCTCGGGAGGACGTCAACGAAAGCGAACCCAACGTGCGGCCGTGAAAACTGTTGAAGAAAGCGATGAACTTCTCGCGACCGGTTGCGTGCATCGCAAGTTTCAACGCCGTCTCGACAGCTTCAGTACCGCTGTTTGCGAAATGCGTGCGCGTGGGACGCCGTACCGGAACTATCTCGTCAAGCTTCTTAGCCAGCGCCGGCATGTGACGATAATAGTAATCGGTGCCGCACATGTGTATGAGTTGTTCCGCCTGCTCCTGAATCGCGCGCACAACTTCCGGGTGACAATGTCCGGTCGAGCACACGGCGACGCCGGCGTTGCAATCGAGAAAAATGTTTCCGTCGACGTCTTCAACCCAAACGCCTTGTGCGCGTTCGGCCACCAACTTAAATGAAGGTCGCGGATAGGAAGGGGTAACAAACTCTGCATCTGCGGCGATGATTTCGCGGCCCTTTGGCCCAGGCAATGCAGTCTTGATTTCTGGTTTCTGCGGCGGCGCGATGGCAATAGTGGACATTTGATTCTCTCCTTCGGTTGAAAAAAGGGCGTCACTTAAAGACGATTTGGCGCGCTGACGAACTCAATGTCGTCAAAGGCTTGCGACGTTTCAAAAGGAAAGACTGCTAGTCCGCGAAGAGGTCGGAACGGCTGTCGAGGGGACGATGATCTAAACTTGTTTTATTACGCATAGCGCAAACCTCTTGGCCTGTTAGTGAGCGGGGAATCGTTACTTGGGCGTGTTGAGATATTACCACGGCATCGAGCGGCACTTCCACTCTTTCGCCAGTGCTGAAGGAATCGTTTGGGCCCAGTTCTGTTGACCTTGGCGCCGCGCACCCCGCAAACGACTGGCGAATCCTTTCCCTGGGTGGTGGTTGCGGCCACAATGGGAGTCGTCGTCCCAAGCTGTGCATCAGAACACGCCAGCGGAAGTATTTTTCATGTTCCCATTCCACTTCTGCCATCATGAGCAAACAGTCTACAATTTCGTCGTGACCTGCAGCGCGCGCGGCTGTTTCATATTCGCGGATGTTACGACTCTCGAGCCGGCCGGCGCCATACATCGGCGCAAGCCAGCCAGTGAGATGACATAGGCAACTAAGCACGCGTCCGACGACTGAAGCGCGAAGCTCGCGCGCGCGACTTGGCTTTGTACCCAACTGGTCGAGCATCTCACCCACCAGCCTGCGGTGATGCAATTCCTCGTTCTCGATTAGCCGAATGCGATCGCGTTCCTGCGCGTGCGACACGGAATGCCAGTGGCCACGATAGGCATAAGCCGCAGCCAGCTCGGCTGAATACGCGAGTCTTAACAGTGCGATGAGTTTTTGATGGTTGTGCTTTTCGTCCATACGAGGTCTATTGGACCACAAAGTTGTACGTAGTCACTCCGTTGACCATTAGCGATTGGCATGACAACCTGGCATTACAGACAAGTACACTTTCTTGACAGTGCCAATAGCGACAGATAAACTCGCGCTCTTTCAAATCCTAGCATTCTTAAATACAAGTTGCGCAGGAACATTTCGCTTTGACGCGAACGCGTTTCTGGGTTAATCGAAAGGAAACAAACATGGCTGCGCGAAACAAAATAACAGTTGTCGGCGCCGGCAACGTGGGTGCAACTGCCGCCCATTGGCTGGCCGCAAAAGAATTGGGCGACGTGGTGCTCGTCGATATCGTGGAGGGCGTGCCGCAGGGCAAAGCGCTTGACCTGGCGGAGGCTGCACCGATCGAAGGTTTCGATGTACGGCTAACTGGTTTGAATAGTTACGACGGCACGGAAGACTCCGACGTCGTGATCATCACCGCTGGACTGCCGCGCAAACCCGGGATGAGTCGCGATGACCTGCTGAAGACGAACGCAGATATCGTTTCAAAAGTCGTAGATGAAGTTGTTAGCCGCTCACCTGAATCAATTCTTATCATCGTGTCGAACCCGTTGGACGCAATGTGCCAGGTCGCTCTTCGTCGCTCAGGCTTTCCCAAGCACCGCGTTATCGGCATGGCCGGCGTGCTTGATTCAGCGCGCATGCGTTGCTTCCTGGCAGAGGCATTGGACGTCTCGGTTGAAAACGTAACCGCGTTTGTGCTTGGCGGACATGGCGACACGATGGTGCCGTTGCCGCGCTTTTCCACTTGCGCCGGCATTCCCATTCCTGAGCTGCTGTCGAAAGATCAAATCGATGCGATCGTCAAACGCACTGCAAACGGGGGCGCTGAGATTGTTGGTTTATTGAAGACAGGTTCAGCTTATTATGCGCCATCGGCTGCGGCAGTAGAGATGACGGAGGCGATCTTGAAGGACAAGAAAAAGATTCTGCCCTGCGCTGCGTATCTCGAAGGCGAGTATGGCATCAACGGCCTTTTCGTGGGCGTACCCTGCAAGCTTGGCTCACGCGGGTTGGAACAGATTATTGAAATCAATCTAACTGCGGAAGAGCGGATCGCTTTGCAGAAGAGCGCAGCGGCAGTGCAGGAATTGGTGAATGTAGTCGGTGTCTGATGTCGGGCCTTAGAAATAACTGATCGCTAGTAAAGTAAAGAAACGGCGCAGCCAATTGGCTACGCCGTTTTTTTGTCGACTGCTCTCGCACCCGGAGTTAATTACGTGAGTTCCAAACGTTGCCGCCTGAAACT
>JBDUCB010000139.1:0-5663 GCA_040003695.1 bacterium | reverse complement strand
AACACCGCCGCCAGTATCAACGCGGCTGGTGCAACTGTTTTTACCATGTGCATAAGCGTCTCCTTCTTTCTGTTTGAGTTTTACTTGAGGGAGAGCGCCGCAATGCAGCCTGCTCGCTGCCGAAATATTTGCGGCAATCTAATGATGCCGGGGGGGTTGAAAGCGTTTTCCTGAAATCTCGAATTCCTCTGGTCACTTGCCGAACCAGCCGATCGGCTTGCCTGATAGGTCAACCCAAACGCTCTTGACGTTGGTGTACATCTCAAGCGCGTGCTTGCCCATCTCGCGGCCATAGCCCGACTCCTTGTAACCGCCGAAAGGCGATGCCGCATTAAACATATTAAACGTATTGATCCAGATCACGCCGGCCTTGATCGCTTTCGCAAAACGATGCGCGCGCGTGATGTTGCTCGTCCAGATTCCTGCGGACAAGCCGTAAATCGTTTCGTTGGCCTGCTTGATTAAGTCGTCTTCATTTTCAAAACTGATCACTGAAACGACCGGCCCAAAAATCTCTTCCTGCGCCACGCGCATCTGGTTTTTCACATCTGAAAAAATCGTGGGCTGGTAGAAGTAACCATTCTGAAAGGCGCCTTCAAGCGTTGGACACTCACCGCCGGCGACCACAGTCGCGCCTTCAGTACGCGCAATATCGGTGTAACCTTTGATGCGGTTGAGTTGTTCCTGCGACACCTGCGGACCCATGTGCGTGCCCTTGTCCATCGGATCGCCCACCACGATCTTCGCCGACTTTTCCTTCAACCGATCGAGAAACTGATCCTTCACGTCCGCCTGCACAAAAAGGCGCGAGCCGGCACAACACACCTGGCCCTGGTTGAAAAAGATTCCCATCATGGCGCCATTGACGGCTTGCTCGATATCAGCATCGGCAAACACGATGTTGGGCGCTTTGCCGCCGAGCTCCAAAGAAACTTTTGTCAAATTGTCAGCCGCAGCCCGGGCGATCAACTTGCCGACTTCGGTCGAGCCGGTAAATGCAACTTTGTCGATGCCGGGATGCGCGGCTAGTGCAGCCCCTGCCGTTTCGCCATATCCGGGAACGATGTTGACGACGCCTTCAGGAAAACCTGCTTCCTGGATCAACTTCCCGAGTTCCATGGCCGTAACCGGAGTCTGTTCTGCTGGCTTAAGGACTATCGTGTTGCCGGCAGCGAGCGCCGGCGCGAGTTTCCACGCAGCCATTAGCAAAGGAAAGTTCCAGGGAATAATTTGTCCACAGACGCCCACTGGCTCGCGCAAAGTGTAGTTGAACATCTCTCCCGGTACCGGAATCGTTTCGCCTTCAATCTTCGTAGCCCAACCAGCGAAGTATTCAAAATTCTCTGCAACCTGCGGTAGGTCGACGTAGGTCGATTCCTTGATCGGCTTCCCATTGTCGGCAGTTTCCAATGCAGCCAATTCCGCGCTGTGTTCCTCAATCAATTGCGACAGCTTGTAAAGCATGCGGCCGCGATCGCGGGCGCTGATCTTGGACCACTTCCCTTCGAAACCACGCCGCGCGGCAGCAACCGCGTTGTCGATGTCAGCCTTGTCGGCTTCCGCCACTTCGGCGAGTGTCTCGCCAGTGGAGGGGTTCGGCGTAGTAAACGTCTTGCCCGACTGCGCGTCGACCCATTGGCCATCGATCAGAAGTTGATACTTGCGAGCAGAATTTGTTCCAGCTGGTTGTGCAGATGACATTTATTAGGCCCTCACTTTTGTCAGTACCACCTGCGGTAGCGGGTGGGTTCGTTAACTATATTGGAAGGACACTGACCCGCCGCTACCGCAGGCGGTACCGACTTTATTACGATCAAAAATCGGTGGTGCCCGCAAGCAGTTGCCTGAGAACGTACGGCAGAATTCCGCCGTGTTGGTAATAGTCGATCTCGATCGGCGTGTCGATGCGCAATGTGACCGGCACTTCATCGGTCTTCCCTGACGAACGATGAATCACCAACTTCAGATCCTTTTGCGGCGCTACGCCATCTTCGAGTCCGAGCAGGTCAAAAATTTCGCTGCCATCTAAACCGAGCGAAGCAGCGTTGGTGCCTTCCTTAAACTGGCAGGGCAGGACGCCCATGCCGACAAGATTGCTGCGATGAATTCGTTCGAAGCTCTGCGCGATGACCGCCTTCACACCCAACAGTCGCGTGCCCTTCGCGGCCCAGTCGCGCGAGCTGCCCGTTCCGTATTCCTGTCCGGCAATAACAACCAGGGGTACGCCGTCTTGCTGATACTTCACGGACGCATCGTAGATACTCGTGCGTTCGCCATCGGGCTGATGAAGCGTAACACCGCCTTCGACGCCGGGCACCATTAGGTTCTTGATGCGAACATTAGCAAACGTCCCTCGCACCATGATCTCGTGGTTGCCTCGACGTGAGCCATAACTGTTAAAGTCCTCGATCTGTACGCCCTTTTCCTGGAGATACAAACCGGCCGGCGAGCTGGCTTTGATTGCGCCGGCTGGACTGATGTGATCCGTTGTGACCGAATCACCGAAGATCGCTAAAGGTCGCGCGCCGCGGATGTCTTTCCATTCGCCGACCGCATTGCTAAAGCCCTCGAAGTATGGCGGCTCGCGAATGTAAGTCGATTCGGGATCCCATTCGTAGACGTTGCCGGTGCTGGTGGGAATCTCATTCCAAAGAGGATTCTGTTCAGCAAAGCCCTGGTAAAGCCGTCGGTAAGTTTCGGGATCCATTGCCGTCGACAATAGCGCGTTGATCTCCTGAAGGTTGGGCCAAACATCGCGCAGGTAAACGTCGTGGCCATCGCTGCCCTGACCCAGCGGTTCGCGCGAAAGATCGATGTTCACACGTCCGGCGATTGCAAACGCGACGACCAGCGGCGGGCTCATCAAAAAGTTTGCCTTAATGCTTTGATGGACACGAGCTTCAAAATTTCTATTTCCGGAAAGCACACTGGCCGCGATCAAATCGTGTTCACTAAGCACCTGCTCGATCGTGGGATCGAGTGGGCCGGAGTTACCGATGCAGGTGGTGCACCCATAGCCAACCAAATTGAAGCCGAGTTGGTCGAGATACTGCTGCAGTCCTGTCTTCTGAAGATATTCGGTCACTACTCGTGACCCTGGGGCCAGCGAATTTTTTACTGAAACGCCCACAGTCAAGCCCCGCTCGACTGCTTTTTTTGCAAGCAAGCCGGCCGCAAGCATCACGCTCGGATTCGATGTATTGGTACATGAAGTGATCGCGGCGATGAGCACGTCGCCATGCCCCAGATCGACCTCAGCGTGCGGAAACTCTTCTGGATGGACTTCATCCATGCGATCCGGTGTGGGACGGTTGTTCACCATCTCAGTCTCAGTCCAAACCGACGTGTTCTGCGCGGTTACCAGGCCGGCCGCAACCGGCAAAGGAGTCGGGCGTTGTTCTCCACCGCCTGCTATTGCTGTTTTGGCAATGTCAATCGTGCCAATGCGCGTGAAGTAGCGCGAATCCATCTCTACTTTTGCTTTTCCGTAACCACCCTCGTTTGCAGGTTTCTGCAAAAGATCGATAAATCGATCCTTGAGATTTGAAAGCTCAATGCGATCCTGCGGACGCTTTGGACCAGCGACACTCGGCGAGATGGAAGCGAGATCGAGATCGATCACAGTGCTGTACTGGCATTCCCCTGTCTTGGGTATTCCAAACATGCCTTGCGCTTTGTAATAGCTGCACACTGCATTAACTTGTTCATCAGTGCGTCCGGTTGCTTTCAAGTAGATACAGGTTTCTTCATCTACCGGGAAAAAGCCCATCGTCGCGCCATACTCAGGCGCCATGTTCGCAATCGTCGCGCGATCGGTCACCGACAAACTGGCGGCACCCTCACCATGAAATTCAACAAACTTTCCCACCACCTTAGCCTTGCGCAGCATCTCTGTAACGCGCAATACCAGGTCAGTTGCGGTAACACCTTCACGCAAACTGCCGGTCATGTTCACACCAACGACGTCTGGGGTTAGGAAATACACAGGCTGGCCCAACATTGCGGCTTCGGCTTCGATGCCACCGACGCCCCAGCCGACAATGCCCAGTCCATTTATCATCGTCGTGTGCGAATCCGTGCCAACGAGCGTGTCGGGATAGTAAACGCTGTTGCGCTCCCAAACACTCTTCGCCAGAAATTCCAGATTTACCTGATGACAGATGCCGATGCCGGGAGGTATTACGCCGAAACCGTCAAAAGCTTGCGTGCCCCATTTTAGAAATTGATAGCGAGAGTTGTTACGCTTGAACTCCATCGCCATGTTTTTTTCAAACGCGTCTTTGGTGCTGGAAAAATCAACCTGGACGGAATGGTCAATTACGAGGTCAACCGGCACTAAGGGTTCAATAACGCCGGTGTTCTTCCGCAAACGCGCCACCGCGGAGCGCATTGCCGCTAAATCCACTAACAAAGGGACCCCAGTAAAATCCTGAAGCAGCACACGTGCAACCACAAACGGCACTTCTTCCTTGCGCTCGCCGCTAGGCTGCCAGTTTGCCAGCGCACGCACATCATCTTCATTAATCTTGCGGCTGTCGCAGTTTCGCAGCACCGATTCGAGCACCACGCGAATACTCACCGGTAACTTGGAAATAGCACCGACGCCTTCCTTCTCGAGTTGCGGAAGCGAATAAAACTTAGCAGTTTGACCGGCGCTGGGGTTGAACGTTTGAAGAGAATTAAAGGGAGCCTGTGGCATAGAAACCGCAAATGTTCGTGATTAACCGCTGAGAATTAATCACGCGAAGAAGGTTGTAACAGTTTTGTTATCAAATTCAGTGTAAAGTCCTGTTGGTTAATCGTCAAGCGAGCCATTCGTAGATTTCAGCTGGAAAAACGGCTGGTACAAAGCAATCTTGACGTGATCGGACCCCAGTCCTTTGCGCAACTTTGCGGCTGCCTTCGCGAGCTTTGCGCTTCCTCCTTTTGCTTTTACCGCAAAGGCCGCAAAGCGACTCGCAAAGGACGCAAAGCAGACTGCACAGTGCCAGATGGTAAGATTGTTGGTTAGTTTTCTCGGCATTTGTTATAGTTTTGCTTCCCCCATATTTTTCGCAAGCAGCTTCACTAGTTTGAAATCCGGGCTATCCGTTAGGCGATTGTTGGTTGATGAAGATTCAAGGCAAGGAGAGCTTTCATGACAAAGAAACCGGCGGAAGAGTTTGAATACTTGAGCAATAATCCCGACTACATTCCCAATCCCGAAATTGAAGAGTTCATGGAGGGCGAGATAGCGCGCGCCCCCAAAGATCCTGATCAACTGGCGCATCGGCTGCGAAATAACACGGCGGCTTCGCCAAAAGATGCGGGCGGCGATCTGGATGCTTCCTGGGAAGATGTGAACGAGAGTGGTTCGGAATCCGTTGGCGGCGACAACCCTACTCCGGATCAATCAATGGTTGAGGAAAATGCGAACGCGGTGGGCGTGAATTTTGAGGACAATGAAGAACTCGATTTTCTTGACAAGATAGAACGGCGCGATCGCGATCGCTATGAACTGAACGAAAGTTCCAAAGCCGACGAGGATACGATCTAAAGAGAGTATTAAGTTGAACCAGTTTGCTTCAGGAACACCCGACGGGAATTCGGGTTGGAAGTGCAAGTCCTTGATGAATACTTTAATCCGCAAAGTACCGGGTAAGACTATTCCCTCTCCCTTTGGG
>JBDUCB010000179.1:0-19072 GCA_040003695.1 bacterium | reverse complement strand
GAGTGGCAGGAAAAAGTCAGCGACGAGCGCATTTTCAATTCCATAATAAACGGCAAAGGGAAGATGCCTGCGTATAGCAAGAAACTTTCCCAGCAGGAAATCGAATCGCTCGTCACTTACGTTCGCGCCTTGAAAAAATAGCCAATAACATTTGCCCATTATTCACCCTAAAAACCGGACTGAAATCGACGTTGATTAATCAAAGGTGAAGCCCACAGGCACATTATCACGGTTAACTGTTTTGCTGTTGCGGACAATGCTCGTCGCGCCGTTGTTGTTGTCTGGTTGGTTGATCTTTTCAAAACTTCCGCACCGGTCCACACCGGACGCCCGTGCGTCGCACAATGAAACCCAGTTGCAGATCATGCTGCGACCGGCAGGCATGAATGCTACATCTCTCGATATCCCACTTGAACTTTATCCGGTTGATATCGTTGCAGTGCGACACGAATATTTTACTGAACGGCGCGCCGGCAAACGCTTTGATGATTTTTTGAACGAGCGCATGCAGGGTCGTCATCCCGTTAATGCCCAACTCGATAAAGATGGGCGGGCGACTGTTGTAGTTACCGCCGGCAGTTGGTGGCTAAACGCGGTCCTGTCGGGCGATGAAGATTTGGAGTGGCGGCTGCCAATCAATGTTGCCGGCAGTAAACAGATCGTGGAACTCACTTCACAAAACGTCTACACGCGCACAAAAAGTTTCTGAAGCTCCGTCAGTGGTTCGTAGTTAGTTGTCAGTTGCAAACCGATCCTCGGGAGAACTTGCTAACAACTAACAACTAACAACTAACAACTGACTGCAAGTAACAACTGACAACTGACCACCAACAACTGACAAAAATGAAAGCTCTTCGAGTCGATAAGAAAAAGCTGGCTGTGCGCGAGGTCGAAAAACCTGAGCGTGGCGACGAGGCACTGGTGCGCGTGTTGCTTTCCGGAATCTGCAATACCGATCTGGAAATTGCGCGGGGTTATGCCGGCTTTAAGGGAACGATTGGACACGAGTTTGTCGGCATCGTGGAAGAAGCTGCCGACGCATCGCTAATGGGCCGGCGAGTAGTTGGCGAAATCAATGCGGGATGCGGCAAGTGTGCCCTTTGCGCATCTGGCGATCCGCGGCATTGCGCCGAACGGACGGTCCTCGGAATCGTGGGTCGCGATGGGGCGCATGCAGAATTTCTAAAGCTGCCGCAAATCAATCTCTTTAAAGTTCCGGATATGGTGCTTGATGAGCACGCTGTTTTCACTGAACCACTGGCAGCGGCTTGCGGCATCATGGAATGCGTTGAAATCAAGCCGACTGATCGCGTGGCGGTCATCGGTGACGGCAAGCTGGGCCTGCTTTGTGCACAGGTCGTTGCGCTGACCGGCGCCCATGTTGTCTTGATTGGCAAGCATGCTGAAAAACTGCGCATCGCTGAACGTCGCGGCGTTGAAACGGTGACTGCGAAAGCGGCAGCAAAACGCAAGCGGGAATTCGATCTGGTGGTCGAGGCATCTGGATCACCGACAGGTTTTGCCGGAGCCCTCGCCTTGTTGCGCCCGCGAGGCGTGCTGGTATTGAAATCAACTTTTGAAGGCAATGCGGAATTTGCTCAAGCGCCATTGGTGGTTGACGAAATCAGCATTGTGGGCTCCCGTTGCGGCCGGTTTCAGCCCGCGCTCGATCTTCTCAAAAAAGGGGCCATCGATATCGACAGTTTGATAAGCGAGGAATATCCGCTGACGCGCGGCCTCTACGCGATGGAGCGCGCCGGAAAGAAAGGCGCGCTAAAAATCTTTCTGCGACCATGACGAAGAAGGCAGTAGGCAGTAGGCAGTCGGCAGAAAGCAGAAAGCGCAACGGGGCGTATTCCACGCAGCGCACTCTTTCAATTTGACTGTTACCGACCGAGACCGCGTTTTCTGCCTACTGCCTACTGCTCCTGCCTACTGCTCCTGCTTACTGCCTACTGCCTACTGCTGCCTTTCTTTTTTGCCCCTTGCCCAAGCATTAGCTATACTTCATCCCTTCCCTTGTGCGACCCGATGATCCACCAGCCTAATGGCGTTTCCAAGGTCGTAACGTGCAGCTTTTCCTGAAGGCGGTGTTTTATGATCGAAGCTACCAAAGATCAAACAACTCTTAACGAACGGACAATCCTGAGAAAGCTCCGCGTCTGGATCGTGGCGCTCGCGACCGCCTGCCTTGTGGGGGGCATGGGAATCGGCGCCATGCTTTCGGGACGCCCGACCGTGGCGCAGAACGAATTGCAAATTGGGCGTGCGCCTGAAGCCCTGTCGGCCTCGTTTGCGGAAATCGCGAGGCGGGTTGAGCCTGCCGTAGTTAACATCGAGACGATCACTGCCGCGCCTGAGGTTAGCGAAAAGGACAACGGCGACCAGGAAGATACGCCTTCGAATAATCCTCTGCTTGATATGTTCAAGCGGCAATCGCGCCGCCCATCGCACGGCGTCGGCAGCGGATTCATTGTCAGTTCCAAAGGTTACATTCTGACGAATGAGCACGTGGTCCAGGGTTCATCGCGAATAATTGTCGGGCTGCAGTCCGGCCAAACCTATGCGGGAAAGATCGTTGGTATCGATGAAGAAACTGATGTGGCGGTCATAAAGATTAACGCTGCGCAGGATCTGCCAACCGTCACTTTGGGCGACTCGAATGCGGCCCAAGTCGGGGATTGGGTGCTGGCGGTTGGTTCGCCTTTTGGCCTTGACCAAACGGTTACGGCAGGCATTATTTCAAAGAAGGAACGAGAAACACCGTCCGCAAATTCAAATTTCCAACGCTTCATACAAACTGACGCGGCGATTAATCGCGGCAACAGCGGCGGACCGTTGGTTAACATGCGCGGCGAAGTCATCGGCATCAATTCTCAGATCGCGACCTCGACCGGCGACTATAACGGCATCGGCTTTGCACTGCCGGCGTCGGAAGCAAACTTCGTGTACCGCCAGATTGTGGATCAAGGCAAAGTTCGCCGCGGCTACCTTGGCGTAACACTTGATTCCGTCAAGGACGAGTTTGCACGCGTCTACGGTTTGCCTGAAGCGAAAGGCGCAATCATTCTCGACGTACAACAAACGAAGGAAGGTCAACCGACCCCGGCCGCGAAGGCTGGGTTGCAGTCAAATGACATCATCATGGAATTTAACGGACAGCAGATCGCAAACGCGCAAGATTTGATTCAACGTGTGGCCGGAAGCCCGATCGGTCAGTCGGCTACCTTGGTTTATCTGCGCGAGCGCGATAACAAGTTTGAGAAGCACACTGCCGATGTAGTTCTGGGTGAGCGTCCGGCGTTGCAACAACTACGCGAGTCCGATGATCCGCCGCACTCGAAGGGCAAGGAGTCGGATCCTAAAGGCAACGGCCTGCATCTCGGCATCACCCTCGCGGAACTGACGCAGCAACTGATCACTGATAAACATCTGTCGGGCGTGCGTGGGCTCTACGTTAAGGAAGTGGATCCCAGCGGACTGGCCGCGGAAGTCAGAGGCATCAGTGGACAGCCGACACTTAACGAAGGGGATGTGATCACTCGGATAAACCGCGTTCCGGTAACAGCACTGGCTGATTTTCAAAGGGTCATCAACACGTTGAAACCGGGCGATCCGGTGGTGATGCAAGTGTCGCGATACTCGCGAGACCTCGATCGCATAACCACCAGAATTGTGCAATTCACTTATCAATAAAGCACGTTTCAGGTTTCAAGTTTCAGGTTCCAAGTTATCCGACCTGAAACTTGGGACTTGGAACTTGAAACTCGAAAAAATGGCCCAGGCAAAAAAAGCTCTCGTAAAAAACAATCCCAAACAAACTTCTCCGCGCCTGGTCCGCGCGTCGGCTAAGACGTATCACAATTACATCGGCGGCAAATGGATACCAAGCGAGTCGCGGGGATTCTTCGAAAACATCAACCCGGCTGATACCAACGACATCATTGGGCGCTTCCCGCTTTCGACCAGCAACGATGTGAACGCTGCCGTCAATGCGGCGCGCGAAGCTTTTGACAGTTGGCGCAAGACACCGGCTCCCAAACGGGCGGAAATTCTTTTCCGGTTGGGCGAAATCCTGGTGGGCAACAAGCCGCGCTTCACCGCCGACATGACCCGCGAGATGGGCAAAGTTTTAAAGGAAGCCGGCGGCGACGTTCAGGAAGCAATCGACTGCACTTACTACACTGCGGGTGAAGGCCGACGCCTGCATGGCTTTACCACGCCGGCGGAAATGCCTGACAAATTCGCGATGTGCGTGCGGCAACCGGTTGGTCTGTGCGGCTTGATCACACCATGGAATTTCCCGATGGCGATTCCTTCGTGGAAACTAATCCCGGCGCTGGTCTGTGGCAATACCGTGGTGCTGAAACCGGCTGAAGACACGCCGCTTTCCACTTACAACCTGGTTGAGGCTTGCGAGCAGGCGGGCATTCCACCGGGAGTCGTGAATCTTGTAACCGGCTACGGTGAACCGGCGGGCGCGGCCATAACGAATCATGCGGCGCTGCGGCTAATCTCTTTTACCGGCTCGACTGAAACTGGGCGAATCGTCGCGTCCGCTTGTGCCGAGCGCAATGCGATTTGTTCGCTGGAGATGGGTGGCAAAAACGTAATCATCGTGATGGATGATGCCGACATCGACCTCGCGATAGAAGGCGCTGTCTGGGGTGCGTTCGGCACTTCCGGCCAACGCTGCACGGCGTCGTCGCGCCTGGTGGTCCATAAAAAGATTTACAAGCAGTTTTGCCGCAAGCTGGTGGATCGCGCGAAGCGAATGCGCGTCGGTAATGGCTCGGATGCGAAAACTGACATGGGTCCGGTGATTAATGCTGATGCCGTCAAGAAGATTATGAGCTACATCGACATTGGTCAGAAGGATGACGGCGCGACCCTCGCTTGCGGCGGCAAGCGTTTGACCAAAGGCGAATACGCGCGCGGGTTCTTTATCGAACCAACAGTCTTTACCGATGTTGCCCCGGATATGCGCATCGCACAGGAAGAAATATTCGGACCCGTTACCGCAGTCATCCCAACTAAATCGCTGGACGAGGCGGTGGAGATTGCTAACGGCGTTCGTTATGGTTTGTCAGCTGCCATCTATACCAGCGATGTTAATCGCGCGTTTCGGGCCATGAACGATATGTACACCGGCATCTTCTATGTGAACGCATCGACGATTGGCGCTGAAGTGCATCTGCCATTCGGCGGCACCAAGGGCACTGGTAATGGTCATCGCGAAGCGGGCACACAAGTGCTGGACATTTTCTCCGAATGGAAATCTATCTATGTCGACTACAGCGGCAAACTGCAACGCGCGCAGATCGACCTGATAGAAGGAATGGGATAGGGAAAGAGGTCAGAGGTCAGAGAGCAGAGGTCAGAGGTCAGAGGTCGGACCGCAAAACAAGCGCTGCTGTTCTGACCTCTCTGACCTCTGCTCTCTGACTTCTGACCTCTGGCCTCTGATTTCTGACCTCTAATCTGGAGGAACTTGATCGTGATTGTCGGTCTGCCGAGAGAAATCAAGGACAACGAATACCGAGTTGGCTTGACGCCAGCGGGCGTGCGCGCGTTAAGCGATGGTAATCATCAGGTCATCGTCGAGCGCAGCGCGGGTGAAGGCTCCGGCTTTGACGACGCCCTCTATCAGCGAGCGGGCGCCGAAATTATTGACTCCGCCGACGACGTCTGGGCCAAAGCGGAGATGATCGTCAAGGTCAAGGAGCCGATTGCGCCCGAGTATCCGCGCATGCGCGAAGGGCAGATGCTTTTTACTTATCTTCACCTCGCGCCTGATCGAAAGCTCACGGAACAACTGCTTCAACGCAAAGTTACCGGCATTGCCTACGAAACCATCACCGATCGACGTGGCGGCCTGCCGCTTCTGACGCCGATGTCTGAAGTCGCCGGGCGCATGGCAATTCAGGTCGGCGCACATTATCTGGAAAAGATGGCCGGTGGGCGTGGCATTTTGTTGGGCGGGGTGCCGGGTGTGCCCGCTGCACGTGTGGTAATCATTGGCGGCGGAGTAGTGGGTACAAACGCGGCGAAGATTGCCGTCGGCATGGGCGCTCACGTCACGATGATCGACAACAATCTGGAGCGACTGCGTGAGCTGGACGATATTTTTCTTTCCAAGATCTCGACGCTCGCTTCCAGCGCCTACATGATTCACGACGCCATCTCGCAAGCCGACCTCATCGTTGGGGCGGTGCTTGTGCCCGGCGCATCCGCGCCGCGTTTGGTCACGCGAAACATGCTCAAGGATGTGCCTAACGGGGCGGTGATCGTCGACGTGGCGGTGGACCAGGGCGGCTGCATCGAAACAACTCATCCGACCACGCATTCAGATCCCACCTATTACGTTGAAGGCGTGCTGCATTACTGTGTCGCCAATATGCCCGGCGCCGTGCCGCGCACGTCAACTTTCGCGCTTACGAATGCGACGCTGCCTTACGCGGTTAAGCTGGCAAATCTTGGTTTCTTTGAAGCAATTCGCAGCGATGCAGGATTGAAAGCGGGTGTGAACACGTATGCGGGCCATTGCACCTACGAAGCCGTTGCGGCGGCCCAGGAAATACCTTATACCGGCATCGATGCGCTGATCGAAGTGACCAGCGCCTCAACTGCCTGAGAAACATTCGATCCTCAAACAACGAGAAGGCGACCCGAGTTGGGTCGCCTTTTTCGTTTTGAACAATCCGAATCCGCAGATTACACAGATTCCGCAGATCGGTTACTTCTTCGAGGTGGCACAACCTGTTTTGAAACGCTATTGGGGTCTTCTATTTTCTTTTTGGTGTAATCTGCGTAATCTGCGGATTTCTTTTTGCTAATTTATTTGCGCGACAACAACTTCTCAATACAGCCAACGAGATCTTCACCGGCAACAGGTTTCGAAAGAAAAGCATCAACCTGTTCCCCGTCACTTGGTTCTTTTTGTTCCAAAGCGCTCAAGAGAATTACAGGCAAGTGAGCGAGCGTCTGGCTGTTGCGAACAAAGCGACAAAGCTCATGTCCGCTTAGATTCGGCATCATCGCATCCGTTACCACAATATCAATGGGCGAGGACAGCGCGATCTTCATCGCTTCAAGGCCGTCGGCGGCCGGCACAACGGTGTAACCCGCGCGTTCCAGAATAACCTGTAGAAAGCGACGCAGCGCGCGATCATCTTCGGCAAGCAGCACGCGCGCGCTGGCCTTCGGCACCTGCGGCAAGACACTGCCTGATTCTGCTATTGAAATCTTTTTCTGGGCCATCGTGACTAACTTAGAAACTGTGCAGGAAGGTAAGGTTTACGCGCGGCTTCACGCAAAGCGATTAGCCAAGTTCAGAATAAGACGCCCTAGATTGCTTGTCAACGTTTTCAATTTTCAGCAGTTACTGGCGGCTCTTAATCCATAAACTGCCGCTGCCAAAGCTCGAGCACCAGCAGCTGAAAGACCTGCAGGTTGTAGTCTTCCCGTCCGGACAAATTGTTGTCGATAATCCGCCGCACTTCCTCGGGCCTAAACATTCCGCGTCGTTGGATAGTTTCCGCCGAAAGTAGAGCGTTAACCATTGGGCGCAGCGGACCGCGCAGCCAGGCGCGAATAGGCGCGCCAAAGCCCGCCTTCTTACGCCAAACCAGATCGTGCGGCAAAACCCTTTCCAGCGCACGCTTGAGAATGTATTTGCGTTTCAGGCCACGCAGTTTCAGGCGCGGCGGCATGCGCGCCGTCAGCTCAAGCATTTCCACATTTAGAAAAGGCACGCGTACTTCCAGGTTTGCGGCCATCGAAGTCTTGTCTGTGTAGGTAAGATTCAAACACGGTAGAAAGGTTTTCAGATCGACGTAAAGCAACTGGTTGAGCGGGTCAGCGTGGCGGTGGCGCGCGAAGTAGCGGCGATGTTCAGCATAAGCGTCCATGCCGTGCGTGGCCTCGCCGAGATCGTCTGTGTAGAGCTGAGCCTTCGCAGCATCGTCAAAATAAGTGCCATAGCCAAGATAGCGATCTTCAAATTCAAATGCGGCGCTCCGAGAAAACTTCTTCGCGTTTCTGAGTGGCCCAGTGAATCGTCCAGGCCGGCCGCCCGGTACCGCATCGGCAATCAATTTCAGTGCCGGCTGCCGCACAAACTTTGGAATCGGCTCCAACGCGTGAGCAATCTTCATCGCCAGCAGCCGCGGATAGCCGGCAAAAACTTCGTCACCGCCCACACCCGATAAAAGCACGGTCAGTGTTTCGCGTGCAGCGCGAGAAACGAGATAGCTCGCAATGATTGCCGGATCGGCGGTCGGCTCATCGAGGTGATACACGAGCTTTGGCAGCAGCTCAGCGACATCTGGCGCGAGCATAATCTCGTGATTGTCCGTCTTAAGCGTCGCATTTGCTTTACGCGCCCAGCCAACGTCGTCCGGAATAATGTCGTAGCGCAAGTCTTCAGGTTTGAAACCGATGGTATAGGTGCTCACGTTTCGGCCGTTGCTATGGCGGTTCATCATGGCAACGATGCCGGACGAATCGATGCCGCCAGAAAGAAACGAACCAAGCGGCACGTCCGCCACCATCTCGAGGTCGACAACGCGGTCAAGAGTTTCCAACACGCGCTCCTGCCACCATTGCTCGCTGCGTCCCTCTTGAATGTTGTCGTAAGAAATGTCCCACCACTCGCGCGTCGTTACCTGGTTATCCTTAACCGTCAATACATGAGCCGGCGGAAGTTTCTGGATACCGCGGAAGAGTGTGTGCGGGTCGGGCGTCCAGAGAAAAGTCAGATACTGATGCAAAGCCGCTGGATTGATAGCGCGTTCAATCAGACCGGCGGCGAGTATTGCTTTGATTTCAGAAGCGAAGATAAAAACTTCTGGTTGACTATTAGTCGCCGGCACCAGTGCGTAGTAAAGCGGCTTGATGCCAACGCGATCGCGCGCAAGAGTCAACACGCGTTCCTTCGTATCCCACACGGCAAACGAAAACATGCCGTTGAGTCGCGACAAGCTTTCCGCTCCCCACTCGGCGAACGCAGTAAGCAAAACTTCAGTATCAGTGTCGGTGAGAAAGGTATGGGCTTTGGCTTTTAATTGCTCGCGCAACTCGCGGTAGTTATAAATCTCGCCATTGAAGGTGAGGACAAAACGACCATCTCGCGAAATCATGGGCTGATGCCCGGCCGGGCTGATATCGATGATTGCGAGTCGTCGATGGCCCAAAGAAACGCATCTGCCATCGGTATCAATAACCTCGGAAGTCCAGATGCCTTCATCATCGCGACCGCGATGCTCGATGGTCCTGAGCATCGGCGCCATGTAGCGCTCAGCGTCCGCGCTGATGATTCCCGCAATTCCACACATAAAAAAGTGCTGAGTACTGAGTACTGAGTGCTGAGTTGAGTCAACTGACAGAAAAAGCCAATTCTCGGCCCAGACTCAGTACTCAGAACTCAGTACTCAGTACTCAGTACTTGTCTCGGCTGTCCCGTTCGTAACGACTCCACGATGCGGAACGTAGCGCGCGTCGTAGTCGCTATCTCCTCTAGCGAGATGGGCGCCGCTGCACCAGCGCGCACCATCGTACACGCGGCGCGCACCAGTTCGGCCTGACCTTTATCCTGGGTCTTCAAGTCCTTGCGGGTTTCTTTGCCGTTCTTGAAAAAGATTGCGCGGCGAAAATCATCGAGCACAAAAGTTTTGCCCTCACCAAAAATTTCCACGCGCTCCTTCGCCGCCGCTTTGTCCCCCTCAGCCACATAAGCAATGCAGCCGTTCGAGCCGTCGGCAAAACGCAACGTGATAAAGATTGAATCCGTCTCCACGATCTGTTGATTGTTTGCCTCAACAGCTTCCGCGAAGACGGACACCGGCGGGGCATCGGTCCAAAATTGCATGAGATCAACGAAGTGACAAACCTCACCGACGATTCTGCCACCACCTTCGCGCGCGTCCTGAATCCAGTGCGTTTTCGGAATGCGGCCGGCATTTACGCGATAAAGAATCGATAACGGACCACTTCTGCCGGCAAAAAAATCGCGCGCTTCTCGCGCCAGCGGTGAGAACCGACGGTTGAAACCGACCAGTAGCTGTCCTTCGGACTGCGCCGCTGTTTGCAGCACCTCCTCAAGTTCTTCATCGTTGAGCGCCAAAGGTTTTTCGACAAACACATGGCAATTTGAACGTAGGACACGCGCGGCAAGGTCCGCATGTGAATCATGACGAGTGCCGATAACGATTAGGTTCACGTCTTTGTCAGCCACGACTTCATCCGCGCCAGAGACTGCTTGGGCAAAGCCAAACTTCTCCCCTACATCGCGCGCGGAAGCTCCCGACGCGGTGGCTATCGATTTAAATTCCACGCCCTCGTGTTTGAATTGCGGCAGCAGTTTGCTGGTGACATAGCTGCCTGCGCCAATAACGCCAAGCCGCACGACGTTGGTGGCAGCCTTGCGTTTCGGTAACTCAATAGTTCGCGCAAGTTTCGCTTCGGTGTCGTACGTGAGCATTACGCCGAGATAAGGCTCTGTCGATCCGCTGATCAAATCGTAAGCGCGCTCGGCGTTGCCGATTGAAAAGCGATGACTGATCAGTCTCTCCACGTTGATCCGCTTTTCGGCAACCAGCTCGAGGAAAGCTTCAATGTTGCGTTGCTCAGTCCAGCGAACATAAGCGAATGGATAATCGTGGCCGCCCTCTTCGTATGCAGGATCGTAGCGACCCGGTCCGTACGACATGGAGATCTTCAAGGTCAGCTCGCGCTCGTAAAACGTTTGTCGCGGGACATCCAATCCCACCAAACCGACGGCCACCACGCGACCTTTGGCGCGCGAGATTTCGCCGGCCATCTCAACGGGCTCGTTGGAGGGCGTTGCCGCGGTAATCAAAACAGCATCGGCGCCACGGCCACGTGTCCAGTTGATTACTTTCTGCTGCGTTTCTGGTCCACTGATCGTTGCCGCATCAGCGCCCAGTTCGCGCGCCAGTTTCACTTTGGCCGCATCTAAGTCGATTCCAAAAACGCGACAGCCGTTTGCTTTCAGGAGTTGGACCGTAAGTTGGCCTAACAAGCCGAGACCAATCACAACAACAGCTTCGGCCAGCGTGGGTTCGGCGAGTCGCAGACCTTGCAGGGCAATTGCTCCTAAGGTGCCGAACGCACCTGCCTCGAAGCTGACGTTTTCAGGCAAACGCACACATAAATTTTGCGGCACTGAAAGTACTTCTGCGTGCGAAGCAAAATCAGCGCCCGCGCAAGCTACGCGATCGCCGGCGCGCATGCCCGTCACATCCTGGCCCGCATCAATGACAATTCCCGACGCGCTATAGCCCAGTGCCTTGTTAGTGTCCAGTTTGGCACGCACAGCATTGACTGTGCTTACCAGTCCTTCCGTTTTGTACTTTTGCACCACCTGCTTGACGAGGTCTGGCCGCTCGCGGGCTTTGCCGAGCAAACTCTTCTGCGCCAACTGCAGCGATATGCGTTCTGTGCCCGCACTAACCAGCGAAGCCGCGGTGCGAACCAGCACACGGCCACGCTGCAACACCGGCAGCGGCACGTCTGCGACATTCAACTCGCCGGTTCTTTGGTTCTGCAGAATCTGTTTCATGTGGTGTGCAGTGAAAGCTGGCTTGATCAACTTATCACAGAGCGTATCTTTAATAGATTGACCAGGCAACCACCGAAACCGCTAGTCAAGAGGTTTTTGATCGGCCTGATCGTCTCTCAATCACTTCCCAACAACTTCACGATAAGCAGCGAGATATTCGCGGGTCACAACAGTCGCGCTGAAGTTCCGGGCTAATTCTTTATTTGTTTCACTCATCTTTATCTGTGCTTCCGGATTGTTCAGCAGAAACTCAATTCTCTGGGCAAGCATTTCAGCGTTTCTCGGTTCAACCCAAAGACAATTTTCCGGCTCCCGCAAATAATCAGCGGCGCCGCGGATGCGCGAAGTAATTATCGGCATGCCGGCAGCAACTGCATAAAACACTGACATAGGAAAACCTTCGTAGTGATGGGTCGGAAAAACAAGCATCGAGCAGTTGACGTAAAATTCTGCTGTTTCGCTCTCAGGAAGCAAACCTGCAAAACGAACGCGCTCCTCGAGCGCCAGAGTTTTCACTTCTGCTTCGGCCGCTGTGCGGGCTGGTCCATCCCCGACGCACAGCAGCGCAAAGTCTAATCCTTTGTCGCGCAGCAGCCCGCAAGCCCTAATCACGTAGAGCAATCCTTTGGCGGGAATGAAGCGACCGATGAAAAGCAAGCTGGGAAGTTTGTTGCTGAGACCATGACGCCGATTGAAATCTTCGTCAGGCGCAGGAAAGTTGCGCTGAACGACATTCTTCACAACGAAGATCTTTTGCGCGGGCCAGCCGGCGCTGACAAAGTTGTGCTTCTCTTCGGTTGATAGCAGGCCGATGCCGTCAACTCGGGTTAGGAGCCGATGTACAAGACTTTTCATTAACGCGTTCGGTGTGCCCAGCAAATCGGCGTCGGAGCCATGAAACTTGATGAACACCCTGGCGCGGCGGCCGATGATGGCGAGCGTCACGACATCGCGCAGCAACGCTCGACGATCGAAAGAGCTATTAAGGTGCATTAGATCGAAATTGCCGCGCCGCAGTTTACGCCTGAGACGGAGCGCGGCCGAGAGCACTCGTTTCACGCGCCTTGCCGACGATGTCCGCGCGAGCTTATCGCCGTATACGTATACTTCTTCTTCCACTGCAACGCCTTGTCTACGCAATTCAGCGACGAATGGCGGCTCACAGGCGGCCGGTCCGCCCAGTGACTCCGGATCAGGCATGCCGATCAGTAGACGCAACTGGTTTGTGTTAGGGGCAGACAAGATTCTTAGGGGACTAACGGATCCGAGCTCGCGATATTCTCATACAACGCCTGCAAACTCTCGATATGAGCATCAATACTGAAGCAGAGCGTCGCGTAGGCGTTCCCCGTGCCGGCGAGGCGCGCGCGCAAAGATCCATCCTGCGCAAACTTTATTAGTTGGTCGGACAAGTCTTCTGCGTCACCTGTCCGAAACACCAACGCGCAATCGCCATTGTTGGTGACTTCAAGCAGCGCGCCGATGTTCGAAACAATCACCGGCAGCCCGACCAGCATCGCTTCCACCACTGCAATACCCTGCGATTCATTAACTGAAGAATGCACGTAACCATCGAGCGAATGCAGAATGTTGGCAACATCCGAGCGCTTGCCGAGAAAGTGTACGCGGTCGGTCATCTGATTCCGCCGGCAAATATCGATACACTCTTCCAGCAAGTTCGTTGATTCCTGGAACGTTCCACCAACGAAGACGAAGTGCGCATTCGGGACCTGCGCAAAAAACTTTGGCAACGCCAGGCAGATCGTCCGCTGGTCTTTGCGCCCGTCCGCATAAAAATTGCCTACCATGCCAAAGAGCAGATCGTTTTCGCTTAGTCCCAATTCAGATCGCAAACCTCGTTCAGTGTGCTGCAAGCGCGTTGCATCAACTCCGTTCGGAATCACGTGGAAGTTCTTCTCTGTCTCGAGTCCTGCCTCGCTTAGGCACTGCAGAAGATCATTACTGACTGCCACGCCTGCATCCAGGCGCGGCCTGAGAAACTTCAGGGCTACGCGATTCCTGGTATCTGCGGTACACAAATGAAAGGTCATCACTCGCTTAATTCTCGTACCGCGGGTTGCCAGATAAGCATGCAGCGCTTCGACCGCCTGGTGAGTGTGCACGACGTCAATGCCGCGATCTTTGATGATTCTTCCCAAACGAGTTGCCAATCGCAGATCAACCGGAAGGCGGCGCTGTAAACGATGAAACACCACGCCCGAGCCGCGGAAATCACCTTCAAGATCGCCACCCCCGGTCGCCACAAACGTCAAATCGAGATTGTGCGCACGCGCGTTGCGACAAACGTCCAGCGCCAGCATCTCAGCGCCGCCGCGATTCAATGAATCGAGGATGTGCATTACTTTCATGGGAAACTTAGAGCGTCATACAACCACCCCACGCGGGCTGTCAGCGTCGGGACCCCGGTATAATATAGAAACCTGATGGAAGCGCCACCCAACATCCCACGTGCCTTCTCTTCAACGCAGGGAGTTTCAGTTGTGGTTCCTTCGTACAACCACGCACGGTTTGTCGAGAAGTGTCTGCGGTCCATCCTGAATCAGAGCCTACAGCCATTGGAGCTGCTCGTCATCGATGACGGCTCGAGCGACGATTCTCCCCGCATCATCGAACGCACATTAAAGCATTGCACCTTTCCCGCGGAACTTGTCGTCCGGCCAAATCGTGGCCTATCGGCAACGCTCAATGAGGGTCTACGACATAGTCGCGGCGAGTACTTTGCTTATCTTGGGTCGGATGATTTGTGGCTGCCGCAGTTTCTATCAGCACGCACTGAGATGCTCGAAGCGCGCCCGGAAGCAGTGCTTGGCTATGGTCACGCTTATTCAATCGACGATGCGGAAAGAATTATTGACTGCACGACTGACTGGGCCGCCTATCGCGACGGCGACGCGCGCAGAATGTTACTGACGACCCTCGCGCCGCTTAGCCCCACTGTCGTGTACCGGCGCGGCGCTGTCGAGCGTTACGGTTGGAACGAAAACGCGAAGCTTGAAGATTACGAACTCTATTTGCGCCTGAGCGCTGACGGCGATTTTGCTTTTGATCCGCGCATTCTATCTGCCTGGCGGCAGCATGATGCGAATGCGAGCTCAAATCCGGCGGTGATGTTTCGGGAGCGATTAGCCGCGCAAAGGCGTGCCGGCGAAGCAATGCGCTTGAGCGCCAAAGAACTCGACCAATACAAATCGCTCGCCACATTTCGTAGCGCCCAGGAGTTTATGCGTCGCGGTCAAAAAAGGCGCGCGCTGCAATTGGGGCTGGGGAGTTGGCGGGCTGCCTCTTCAATTGGTGAAGTTGCACGCCTGTTTGCCGGATTGCTGACTCCGACCGCACTAATAGATTGGCGGCGAGCGAAGCGACGACGAGAAGCCACCGCGCATTATGGTTCAGTTGAGATTTAAGGTAGGGGCACGGCATGCCGTGCCCTTACGAGCCTCGCGGGATTCGTGTAGGGGCGCGCACCTATCTTTGCGCCCCAGGGCGACTGAACGAGGGCGGACACACAGGTCCGCCCCTACTTATTTATGACTCATGCAGAATTTCTGACTGTTTCTCCTTAACAAATCCATAAACGTCCTGATGGTTGTCCCAGCCCCGTTCATGGAATGAGACCTCGCGTAAATCTCCGAGCTCACGAACGCGCGCGCGAATCCATTCAGGCGAAGTCAGCGAAACGCCATAATCCTTTGCGCCGGGGTAATCCTCAAATCCGTAACCCGTCTTTGGATAATCGCGGCCAATGCGGTCGATCTGTTGATGATCCAGTCCGTAATCAAAATCGAGCGTTGGGATTCTGCGCTGCACGAAGTCGCCGTGAGTTGTGAAGATCATCATCCCATCGTCAGCCAGGTGGCGCTGAAAAAGCTTGAGAAGCGCGACAATGCCTTCTGCATTGAGATGCGTGGCCAGCGAGCCACACCAAATCAAATCAAACTTCCTGCCAAGCGAAACATCATTAAGGTTCACCGAAGAAAAGGCCGGACGAACTCCAAACGTACGCGCGCAAAACTCGACTACTCCACGCGCCAGTTCGCAGGCGGTAATCTCCGCATTGGGAAAACGATGCACCAGAAACCTAAGCACTCGACCGCCGCCACAAGGAAAATCGAGAATACTCCGCACGTCTTTCAGGTGGGCCCGGTCCAATGCTTCATTAATACAGCGGATCGCCGATAGCCCGACCTGGTAGTAATGGATACCGTGGCCGTTATACATACCGTCGTTGTAATAGATGCGCGTGCTTACCTTGCTGAGGAGGTCACGCTCACTCTCGGAAAGTGAGACATTCGAGAGCAGTTGTTTTTTCTGAAGCTGAACTTGCGGTGGAATCGTTCGCATCCAGCGTCGCGTCACGCCGAGATGCCGGTGTAACTTTCGCGGCACCAGACGCTTCAGAGTTTCGACGAATCCCATGAACCTATTCTACGGTCGCGGGAGCTAAACGGGTAAACGCGTTCAAGACGAACAAAAAGAGCGGGAGTAAACCACCCTTCCCGACCTCGAGACTTCAATGCTCGTTCGATATTCTTGACTTATTGAGAGGCTCTCAAGGCCATGTATCGACAGTTACTAAAATCAGCTCAAGGTCAGGCCTTCACGATGAAAACCTGGCCTGGAGAAATCTTCATTTCCTTGAATTTTGATGGGCGATATGGAGGCGTGCCGCGGTCGGCGCGAGTGATGTCCGCCATGCCGCATTCGTCCACCAACTCTTTAACGAATCCAACTAAACCGTAGTCGTGGCTGCGAAACTGTTTTGTATTCAAAAGTCGCTTCGCGTGTCGCAGGATTGGAGCGCTTCGTTGCAACTTCGCAAGCGTTGATCTTATCCGGAAGACTATTGGACTAAATTTCAGCTTTGGCCGGTAACTAAACGCTACGCCATCGAAAAAAGAATCCCAATATCCCGTACTCCAATCTTCAATCACATACAAACCACCTGGCTTTAGGTGATTGTCGAAGAGATGCCAGAAACTGATCCGCGTTAACTCGCCGATGTGCGAACAATCGTCAATTATCACATCGAAACCTGCAGGCGCATTTTCACTCGCAATCCGATCAAGCAACTCGGTGTCTTGTTGCATACCCTGATAAATCCGAATCCTGCCGCTGGGATCGTCGATTTGAACTCGCTGCAGATCGAGACCGACAATTAGTCCTCGCGGAAAATAGTCGCGCCACAAAAGCAAACTTCCGCCTTTGTAGACGCCCAGCTCAAGCAGTCTCACTTCGCAGTCGAGAAGCGGTTGAAAGTATTGCTCGTAGTTTCGCAGATAATGGCCATGATCAGCCTTGTCTGTATCGTAGTTGCTCGCGTCAATTTTTTTAGCGTCGGTCATTTCGCTTTCCCGCTCGTTTGACTGGCAAAAACGATATCATAGGAGTTGCTTGACGCGATTGATCGCGCTGGCTAGACTGCGCCGTTAATTCCGCGATAAACACGACGCCGCACCAGCGCCAGACCGAGAGCAAATGCAATCAATCATTAAGGTTGAGAATCTTAGCAAACGTTACCGCATTGGCACCCGCCAGACCCACAATAGTTTGCGAGACACAGTGGCCGCCGGCTTGGGTGCGCAATGGCAGCGTTTGCGCAACCTGAAACCGGGATCAGGAGAAACTATCTGGGCGCTCAAAGACGTCTCTTTTGAAGTGGCTGCTGGCGAAGTGCTGGGCGTCATTGGACGCAACGGCGCCGGCAAATCGACGCTGCTCAAAATTCTCTCGCGCATTACTAAACCGACGAAAGGCCACGTTGAATTACACGGCCGTGTCGGTAGTTTGTTGGAAGTTGGTACAGGATTTCATTCCGAGTTAACCGGGCGAGAAAATATTTTTCTCAACGGCGCAATCCTCGGCATGTCAAGACGCGAGATCGAAGCAAAGTTTGCGGAGATAGTTGCCTTTGCCGAAACCGAGGAGTTCCTTGACACGCCGGTTAAGCACTACTCTTCCGGGATGACTGTGCGGCTCGCTTTCGCGGTTGCTGCCCATCTCGAACCTGAGATTCTGATCATCGATGAAGTGCTGGCAGTTGGCGACATTGCTTTTCAGAAAAAATGTTTGGGCAAGATGAACGAAGTGGCCAGGAGCGGTCGCACCGTGCTCTTTGTCAGTCACGACCTCAGCGCGATAAACGCTTTGTGTAACCGGGCGATCCTGCTTCATGACGGCGAACTGATCCGCAATGGCCCGACGCGTGAAGTTACTGCTCATTATCTGGACAAGACCAACAAACTGTACTCGGCTATCACCTGGGTTGATTTTGATCATAAGAAGAGTGGCGACGTGCAGTTGCGATCGGCGCATATCAGCCAGCGCGGAGTTGAGACGAGGGCCATCGATTGCCGCGAACCGTTTAATCTTTCATTCGAATATGAAAACACTATCGCAGTGCCCAACGCCCGGTTTTTTATTTTGATTCGCAACGCCAGGGGCGACGTGGTGTTTGGCACGTCGGACTATGATGTGCCCGAAGAACAGCCGCTGAATCGGCAGTCGGGGAGATTTATTAGTCAGGTAACGGTACCCGGCGCGCTGCTGAAAGCCGGAGCTTACTACGGTACGATAGGGGCGGACATTAAGAATGAACGGGTGATTTTTGCTGAAAATGATGTCTTTGATTTTGAGATCTTCGAATCAGGCGACGATACACTCGCGGAACGTCATAAACGCGCGGGACTGATTGCTCCCGTGCTCAAGTGGCAAACGTTCGAAGCAAACTCAAAAAGTGGTTGAGACCCTCCTTTGCGCTTCATAAAGAAAAAGCTCCAGGACAATCTGTCAGTCTCCTCCAAACTCTTTCTGAGGGCGCTGTTCGCCAACGCCAAACGAACCACTTCTTACGCCGTCAACGTGCCGTTCGAATTTGCGCAACGCGTAATCGAGGTTGCGGCGCCGAAGCTGTCTACCAGGAGCTATTCCCTGGAGCCGTACCAGTTGCCCGAAATTGAAGTAGTACCCGTGGCCAGTTTGCTGGCCCAAACCGTATCTGCGGCGCTCAAGTCTGAAGACCTCAAGACCTCTATCATTATTCCAGTCTTCAACAAGGCGGAGTTCACGCTCGGATGCATCAACTCACTGCTACAAGAAATCAATCTTAACGAAACTGAAATCATAGTCGTTGACAACGCTTCAACTGACGAAACTCCGGAGATGCTTTCAATACTGGGCGACCTCGTTCGTGTTATCAGAAATGAGGAGAACCGAGGTTTTGTTGACGCCTGTAATCAGGGCGCGGCAGTCGCGCGCGGGCAGTTTCTCGTTTTCCTGAACAACGATACGAAGGTATTGCCGGGGTGGCTGGACCATCTGCTGACCACAATTGAAAATAGGCGGTCGGTCGGCGCGGTGGGCTCGATGTTTCTCTACCCCGACGGATCGATTCAGGAAGCGGGCGCCATCGTTTGGAATAACGGGGAGGCGCATCACTATGGTTGGTCAGCTCTTCCGGGTGACCGTCGTTTT
>JBDUCB010000034.1:0-5669 GCA_040003695.1 bacterium | reverse complement strand
GGCTTTCTCAGCCAGAGCATGCTGACTGCGCCGCGCGTTTACTTTGCAATGGCTGAGGATGGATTATTCTTTAGCGCGGTAGGTAAGCTCAGCCGGCGCAGTCGCGTGCCTGTCGTCGCAATCGTGTTGCAAGGTTTGCTGGCAATCGTTATTGCGCTTTCGGGAAAGTACGAGCAGATTCTTAACTACGTAGTTTCCGTCGACTTTATTTTCTTCGGCCTGACCGCGCTGTGCGTCTTTGTTTTTCGCCGCCGGTTAAAGGCCGCCCATACCGACCTTGTTCGTGATCTCTCAAGAAGTTCAGAGTACAACCGTCAGGTTGATGGACATTTCTCGCGCGTGCCCGGCCATCCAATAACTACCGTCACCTTCATTGCTGTCTGCTGGCTCGTAGTAATCAATACCGTCTATCGATACCCCGGTAACACTTTGATTGGGTTAGTAATTCTGCTGGCCGGAATTCCCGCATATTTTTTGTGGCAAAAAAGGAATCAAACATGACTTCGCGACGGGCAGCGCATGCCTCGGAATACATGAACTGGGCCAAGACGCGTTCGCGCGCGCGTTTTAATCTCGCCACCAGCGGCTTGGACAATCTTGATCTAAGTGAACTGGACGTAAGCCTTAATGATCTTGAACTGACAGGGACTAGCGGCTACGGGTATCCGCCGCTGCTGGAAGCTATCGCCAAAAGACTGGACGTCGAGACGAATTCGATTGTTACGGCGACAGGGACTTCGCTCGCAAATCATCTGGCCATGGCAGCTGTTGTTGAGCCCGGGGACGAAGTCTTAATCGAACAACCTACTTACGAACCGATCCTGGCGCTAGCGCGTTACCTCGGTGCGAACATCCGGCGCTTTCCGCGGCGCTTCGAGGATGGTTTTTCAATCCTGCCCGGCGAGATTGAGAAGAATGTTTCGGACAACACGCGCTTGATTGTGATAACTAATCATCACAATCCTAGTGGAGTATTGACCGATGAGGAAACTCTGCGGCAAGTTGGCAAACTCGCCGAGCGCGTTAACGCGCGTGTTCTGGTTGACGAGGTTTATCTTGAATCGATGTTTGCTCAGCGTCCGCGGACCGCGCTCCATCTGGGTGCACAGTTTATTGTGACCAGCAGTTTGACAAAGGCTTTCGGATTAAGCGGACTACGATGCGGCTGGATCGTAGCAGCTCCGGAATTAGCACGCGAGATCTGGTTGCTCAACGACTTGTTCGGCGTCAATGCAGCGCACCCGGCAGAGCGTTTGAGTGTTTGCGCTTTTGAACAACTGGATCGGATCGGTGAGAAAGCGCACACACGGCTGGAAACAAACCGAGCGTTGCTCAACGATTTTCTCGACACGCGCGACGATCTGGAAACGATCAGGACCAATTCAGGCACGACAATGTTTCCACGTTTGCGGCAGGGAAGTTCTGAAAACTTGTGCCGCGTGCTAAGAGAAAAATACGAAACGTCCGTTGTGCCGGGAAGTTATTTCGAAATGCCGGCGCATTTTCGCGTTGGCTTGGGTGGTGCGACGGATGTTCTGAAAGAAGGATTAGACCGTCTGAGTAAGGCATTGGATGAATTGTAGCCGGCTTGGCCCTCCGCTTTTTACAAACGATCCACTAAATCACACGAAGGAACACTAAAATTCTTTTTCGTGAATTTTCGTGTACTTCGTGGATCGTTTTTACTAGCAGGACCAGCGATAGAATTCAACGGAAGGCCAACTCCAAACCGACGCTAAAGCGTCTTCTTCGTCGCCGCCGCGAGCAAAAGCCATTGATACAGGCTTTCGGCTGCTTCAATGCCGGCCGCTTCCGGTGTCATTTTCACCGGCGTGCCTTTGGGCCAATCGCTCTTGCGCAAGCGGCCGCTGCCTATTCCCTGAAAATAAACTTTGCCCTGCGTCTGTTTCTTGCCTGAGCGTGGCGCGAAGAGAAAATATTCGATCTCCAGATCCTGCGAGTTCAAAATTATAGTTCCGCCCGCATAGCTGTCGATATCAAATGTAAGTATCACCACCGGATTATCAGTTTCCGTCTTCGCGCGCGCCACTGCCTGCGACTGTTTCATATCGCCAATCGAAACGCTTTCCACGTTCGCATACTCGTTGAGGCGTTTGACGAAACTGGCCAGTACGCCGTCTTCCGTCTGCAGATGCTTTCGAGTTGTTTGTCTTGCAATCAGCAATTGAGTTTTTTGCTGCAGTTGGCCGCTTGAACTTTCGCTTGCGGGCTTCGCATTCGCAGCCTCTATGGCCACTGGAGCGGCAGGTAATTTCGAGGCGCGCCGGCCGGATTGCGATGACGCCGGCGCGGAAAAGATCAATAACACCAGCATCACGACGCCGGCGTTGCAGGTTCTTGGGTGGGCACTAAGCAACTAAGCCTGCCTCCGCACCTTAGTATTCATTTCTAGTTCGTTTCCACTTAGAGGTGCGCACATTGCCGAAGGTTGCGTGCGATATTCTTTGCAAATGTTTTGTTAGTCCGCTCTCTTCAACGATTTCCGAGCTGGCCTACTGCCAGACGTGACAGGCAGGAATTTGTGTTTTACTTCGCGTCAAGTTTATAGAGTTTGATGGCGTTATCGCGGAGCACCATCTTCGCCAACTCGAGAGCCTGGGCGCGCGTGATCTCGTGGTCATTCATCATTCCGGTCAACGCAAGAGTCAGTGCCTGGCGCGCGCTCGTGTTTGAGAGCCAGGCAACTTCCGGCCAATCCACTTCGGGCCCAAACGAGAAGGCGTCCGTCCCAAAAAGGATTTTGTCGGGATAGGCTTCCAGCCAGTTGCGCAACACTTCGCTTAGCTCGCGCGGATAAATAACAAACGTCTGCGCGGAAAAGTCGGCATAAACATTTGGCTTGCTCAGCAGCGACGCCGTTTCTTTTGTAAACGGGTAACCACCGTGAATGATTACGAAGTTGGTTTTCCTTAGTGAAGGATCGTTGAACGCGGATTCGAGCAGCATAGGGTTACTGCCGCTCTGTTTGTAATAAGCACCGAAGCCGCTGATGACGTGAATATGCACAGCGAGACCAAGCCGGCCTGCCTCGTGCGCGATGTAACGAAAAAGAAAATCCTGTAGCATCTTGTAGTCGGCGGCAGGAGCTTCGCCGCCTCGGACATAGCGGGCATAGATGCGCCGCGCATCGCCTATGTCGGCTTCATCAAAGTCAAGCTTACGCAGGTAGGCCGCTTCAAACTTTACGGCGAGTGCGCCGTCACGCTTTTCTGATTCCAACGTCGCCGTCACAACTTTTGCCAGGTAAGCATCAAGCGTGGCGGGCAAGGCCTTCACGCCAGCGCTTGCGAGGTAACGCTTCAGCAACTTTTCTTCCCCGGGATAAAAGCCGCGATATTCCGGATTCGCTTTCTTCGCAGTTTCGTTACTCAACGGAAACAGCAAAGCATCGTCAAAACAAACCCAGCGGAAACGCGGCGCGACCAAGCCCCTTCCCATCGCCACGCGGTTAGCAAACATCGTTTCGATGCCAAGCTGATCGAGAACCCACGCCGAAAAATTCTCGCCCTGTTCTCGCATTACGCGTCGCTTAGTTTCAAGCAATTCGCGCACGTGTGCGTCGCTCATGTCGTCATGCTTGTAACCGTAAAGGTCGCGCCACGCGTTGACAAATTCCAGGTTGCCGGGATTCAAGCGAACGGGCAGCGGAAAAGGCGCGACACCGTCAAGCGGCAAAGCGTCAAATTCATCGTCCGGCTTCTCACCCGCAGCAACGTAGCGCAAAGGATGCGCATGATTGTCGATGGCTTTGATTTTTGCAATGGCCGCCGCTAGTTGGGGATCAGCAGCGTTCTGCGCAGGAGCCTGCGTCCCGACCAAAATGACAAGCAGCAGCAGAGGGAGGTGGAAATATTTTCTCATCGGGGCTCTTGAGCTGAAACAATTACCAAAGATGAGCGCGTTGCAGATCCGCGAATGTCCCGCCGAAATAGCTCGAGTTCCAGTAGGCCTTCTTCGCTATCTCTTCTGAAACCATTCGCGCTTCATCGCTTGAGTTTGCAAAAACGATCACGCGCGTGCCTTTATCGCGATAGGGCAGCCGTCCGTCTTCATTGGCTTTTTCAGCCTCACCTGACCGGATGTTTACCGCGCCCGGAATAGTGTCCTTCGCAAACTCCGGGGCAGTTCGAGCATCCACAAACACAGCTGTCTTGTCTTTCGCAATAACGTAATGAAACCCTTCAAGATCTGTCTGGACTGTATTTCCCAATGCGCGCCAAATTGGAAGGCCAAGCTGGTAGCGTCGCACTTTTGTATAGCCGAGCTTCACCAGTTGTTCTGAAAGGCGCTTGCTCTTGCCGCAATAAGGACCGTTGCAATAGAGGACGAATTGCGCTGCTTTATCAGGAAAGAGTTGGCGAACACGTTCCAGTTCTTTCTCGTACACGTTAACGCTGCCGGGAATGTGAGCAATCGCATATTCGGTTGCGGAGCGCACATCGAGCACAGGCTCACTTTTGGTTGTCAGGATCTTTTTCAGCTCTTCGGTAGAGATTTCCGGCGTGACCTGGGCCGCTTCTTCGAGGGTCGTTTGATTTACAGTGGCTTTTGTTTGTCCAGGCGCGGGCGAAGTCGATGCCCAGGCGGCGAGCAGGATCACAACGTATAGTTCAAAAGATAAGCGTCTCATTTCCACCCTCCTTGCTTGGCAAAATTAGCTCGAGAGATACCGAATAGCTTCCCGAGCGTAGTAGGTAAGAATGATATCGGCGCCGGCGCGCTTGATGCTCGTCAATGTTTCCATCATCACGCGCTGTTCATCGATCCAACCCTTTTGCGCTGCCGCTTTGATAAGCGCGTACTCACCGGAAACATGGTAGGCGGCCAGCGGCACGTCAAATTCTTCGCGCAAAGTTTTCAGCACGTCGAGATAGAGTGTTGCGGGCTTAACCATCAGGATGTCGGCTCCCTCGAGGTAGTCAAGTTCAGCCTCGTGCATTGCCTCGCGAGCGTTTGCTGCATCCATTTGATAAGCGCGGCGATCGCCAAACGCAGGCGCACTGTCCGCAGCCTCGCGAAATGGACCATACAGAGCCGAAGCATACTTGACTGCGTAGGCCATGATCGGAATCTGCTCGAAGCCTGCTTCATCGAGCGCTTCACGAACTGCTCCAACCTGCCCATCCATCATTGCCGAAGGCGCAACAACGTCAGCGCCAGCGGCTGCCTGGCTGACTGCCGTTTGGGCAAGCAACTCAAGCGACTCGTCGTTGATAACTTCACCGTCGCGCACCACACCGCAGTGACCGTGCGATGTGTATTCGCAAAGGCAGGTGTCAGCCATGACCAATAACTCGGGCGCCGAGTTCTTAATTGCACGAATGGCCTGCTGCACGATGCCATCTTCGTGATAAGCGCCGGTAGCGTTCTCGTCCTTTGTTTCTGGCAGTCCAAAGAGCAGTACACCCTTTACACCCATGTCGTATGCCGCCGCGGCCTCCGTGGCAATTTCGTCGACGGACAGATTGCAGACGCCGGGCATTGATTGAATTTCGCGACGCACTTTCGTGCCCGAGCAGGCAAACATGGGAAGGATGAAATCCTCGGGCGCGAGACGCGTTTCACGTACGAGCGAACGCAGTGCTTCGGTCCTTCTGAGCCGACGAGGACGATGAGTTAGATCTGGCATTGGTGTTCTTTGGAAAGTT
>JBDUCB010000359.1:0-5687 GCA_040003695.1 bacterium | reverse complement strand
CCTCCTCAGCCGCCTGTCGCGCTGTGACGTCAAGGACTAGCGACAATACGGAAACCATTTTCCCTTTATTGTCATGCAAGACGGAGTTGTACCACTCGCAATAGAGAACGGAACCATCGCGTGTGTAATTTCGATTGCGTTGTACGCCGTGCAGCTCGGCGCCGACACGTTGCCGGTGGGTAACCTGCGCCACCGCGTCAATATCTTCATCAAAGACGAAATGCCAATCACCGACGTGCTTGCCTAAAACTTCCTCGGCTTTCCAGCCGAACAGGCGTTCCGCCGATTCCGACCAACGCGAGACGCGGGCGTCGCTGTCCCACTCAATGACAGCCAGCGGCGAGTTCTCAACGTGAAAGGCCAAACGTTTGTGCGCCCCGTGCGCCGCTTGTTCAGCCTGTTTGCGCTCAGTGATGTCAGAGACCACGGCGACTCCGCCGACGATTTCGTTCTGCTCATTACGAAGTGGTGAGTAGGACGCCTTGAAAAAACCCTGGCGACCCGTTTCCGGCACGGTGTAAGGAGTGTTGTCTGAAGTTGCGGTGTAACCCTCGAGGGCCGCATAGAAAAACTTGTCGGCGCGAGTCTGTTTGAGAAAAGGAAAAACGTCGAAGGCGCACTTGCCGAGCACGTCTTCTCTTCGCATACCGGAAATCGATTCCATCGCCCGGTTCCAGGCGATGTAGCGGCAATCGCGGTCAAACGCGAGAATGCCTTCGACGCTCGCATCGAGCAGTTGTCTCAGGAAGAATTCGTGCTGTGAAGACTTTTCGTCCACGGATTTAGAATCAAGCTGTCGTCGGGAAACTCGAGAGGTTGGGGTTTCAGTGCTTACTGAGAATACTAATGGAGTAACGTGAGTGGTGACAAGCGAAAAAGAAGCGAAGCAGCCGTATCGTGAATCGTGAATCGTAAATAGTAAGAAAATACTATCCGCAGATTACGCAGAATACGTAGAAAGGGGGAACAATAGTCACTAGACGGTAGGCAGGCAGAAATTAGAAGAGCCGACCGTGAATTGTAAATCCCAAATGGGAAACGGAAGACAAGCACTTTGGCTTACTATTCACGATTTACGATTTACGATTCACGGCTCTAAGAGATGAGGCCGCCGTAAACAATATGCCAGACCAGATAGAACGAAAGGCGCATCACCAATGCCGACAGGAAGCCGTACTTTCTAAAGAGCCAGCCGGTAATGACGTTTGCAAGGAAGAGGGGCGCTATTGCCCACTTGACTAAGACAATTGAAATTGCCAGCCCTGAAACGCCGCTCAGTTGTTCTCTCATGTAAGGAAGCGGTTCATACAGAGCCACAACAATAGCGGCAAGCCAAAACACTTGCGTCTGCCATCTGCCTCTCAGAATTAAATTGGAGAAAATCCAGACCAGCAACGGAATGGCAAACAAGCGCAACATTATTTCGAGAAGCAAAGCGCCATAGGTATAGAAGGGAATAGAAAGCGGAAGCTTCAGATGAACTGGTTCCGGATTCGGTAAATCCTTGAGTACGGTAATCACGCCGTATACCAATCCGATGAAGGTGGGAATCAGGAATCTTTGGCGATTAGAAACTTTGCTATCCCAGATTTCAGGAAAGCCTGTTCTACGTGCCAGGACGAGGCCGATGAGCCCCATCACTGCGATTGCCAGAATCGTGGTCCAGGCAAATGCACCTTCTTGATCTGCTCCCGGGAAGACGGTCGGGAAGAGTAAGAAGAGCACCTTCACGGCGACCATGAACGCAATCAGCCCGAGATAAATCCTCATTGAGATTGATGAATCTTCTATGGTTCTGCCTGTAGCGTGGCTCATAGGTCATATTCCCATCTAAGAGTACGCGGTTGTGTGATGGAAGTTCGGCCGAATCAGCAAACAGCAAACAGTTAACAGCAAACAGCAAGCAGCGGTCAGTAACGCGCACCGACTAACGGCACGCCCGACAGGGCGCGCTCGTCACTGCGCGCCTACCTGGCCGCGCACTGAATCGATCAGCTTTGCTGAGTCGTAGCCAACGCCGTCTTTAAAAACCATGGTCACGTTTCTGATGTCCTTAATATTCGCTCCCGGATTGCCATGGATGATTACAACGTCTGCCTGTTTCCCCACGGCGAGTGTTCCTATGCGCTCCAGCCCCCCGAGAAACTGGGCGCCGTTTGCGGTGTAGATCTTGATGGCTTCTTCAGGCGAAAAACCTGCCTGCACCAGGAGTTCCATTTGTCTCTGATCGCCGAATCCCGCCACCACGCCGCCCCAGCCGGTCGGATCGACGCCCGCGAGCAATAGTCCGCCGCTGCGCACAAACTCTCTTTCAAACTCCATCTCCTTTTTCAAGAGTGGCTGCCAATACTCAGCCCAACGTGAATCGGACCGGTCGTGCTGAAGTTGTGAGAGACAGCTTTCATAGGCTTGCGGCGTGAGCACCTGTTGCATGCGTGGATCCAGTTCAAACTGGTTGCCGGTGTAGGTTTCGAAAATAGCGAGAGTTGAAGTAACAGCTACTCGCCGCTCGACAAGCTCCTGAATTAACTGCTGCACCTGCGGGCCCTTGATGTCTACGCGCACCAGCTCCGGGAAAACATCCTTGCGTTCCGGGCATTTGCCAAACTGCTTGCCGCTATAAAATTCCGTATCGACCAGTAGACCGTGTTCGAGGTTATCAATGCCGGCAGCGACGGCCTCGCGGAAACCGACGGCGCAAAGGTGGCCCGTGACTTTCAGCCCGTGACGATGGCCGGCCGCAACCGCGGCCGCCAGTTCATCCCGGCCAATGTTTGTATATACCTTAAGTGAGCTAACGCCTTTTGCGGTCCATTCGTCTACAGCCGCGTTTATCTTCTGCGCGGTGAGCAGTTCGCCTTCATGACGATTGATGTAGGGACTAGAGAGATAGATCTTCGGGCCGGGCTCATCGCCCGCGTCTATCGACTGCTTTGCGCTTAGGTCGCCGTCAAGATTGAGGGTACCTGCGGTCCTGATGGTAGTTACCCCAGCAGCGAGATAGAGGCGCGGAAAGGTTTGGGTCGCGGAAACATCTCTCTTGCCCGCATCAGTAGTGTAGAAAAGATGCTCGTGCATTCCTACCAGGCCGGGAATTGCGGTGTGATCTCGTAGATCGAAAACTTTTGCGCCGCCCGGCACTACTATCCCTGAGGCGTCGCCGATGGCTTTGATACGGCCGGCTTCAATGAGAATTGTCTGGTCTTCTTTCGCCGGCGACCCGGTGCCGTCGATCACACGAACATGAGTAAGTGCGATTAAAGGCGCGCTTGCGATGATGAACTCAATGGACGTCTGTTTGCGGCAGGCTGGTTGAGCAAGTGAGAGAAAGAGAATCAGTAGCAATGCGACGGCGATGTGTCCTTGACGCGTCATGCGTCAATCGTAAACCCGGAGCCGGGAATCGGAAATAGCAAAGGCAGTAAATCGGTGACAAGTGACGGGTGACAGGTGACAGCAAACAGTAGACAGTAAACAGTAAACAGTAAACAGTAAACAGCGAAAAGTTCACGGTTCACGGTTTACGGTTCACGGTTCACGGTTCATTGTTCACGGTTCACGGTTCACGGTTCACGGTTCACGGTTCACGGTTTACAGTTTCCGGTTCACTTGTTTGGTTGTTTCTCCAGGGTGTCGATGATGGCGCGCAGACGTTCTCTCTCGCGTTGATCGGTTGTGGTAGACAAGAGTTTTTTCAGCGCCAAGATGTGTGCCCGGGTCAGTGCTTGTGCTGCCGGCACTTCGATGTCCGGCTTAACGCCGGTGCCTTCCCAGTTTGTCTTCGTAACCGGATTGATTGCACGACCCATCGGCACAAACACAATGAAGTGCTCGTTGATTCGATACTCAAATCCGGGATTAGCGGCGCCGGCCGTGGTCTCGCCGATGACGGTGACACGCTTTAGATTTTGCAAGTCATAAACAAATCCTTCACCGGCCGAAATCGTGTCCCTGCTAGTCAGAAAATAAACATCTTTACCGACATACCTTTTGCCGGGCACATAGGGCATGGTCCATATCTGACGAGTGCGATTCCCCTCTCGCCAGTAAATGTCTCCGAGGTGCACCGGCTCGGCATCGAATAGATAACTGGAAAGCAAAGTACTCATAGCCGGATCACCGCCGTTAGTGCTATAGCGCAAGTCAACAATCAATGCATCCGTATTGGCAAGAAAATTCATTGCGGCGATGGCTGTGTCAGCGCCAACGTCGGTGGGCATGAAACCGTCTACCCGGAGATAGCCGATGTTGCCTTCCAGCCTGTCTACACGCTCGAAACCGTAATTCACAGAAGCCGCAAACCGCTTCATCCTTTCGAGCTGTGCGGGCGTCGGCTCGCTTCGATCATTGTTCACCGGTAGGGGTTCTGGTTTGTAGGTCAGTTCCAAATGCTTGTCGTGACTGACGGCACGCAGATGTGCCGTTAAGGTCTGGGCCAGGAGAGTAGAGCTGGTGATCTGATCGTACTCCTTGTTTTGCATGCGGTGACGAATTGCTGACTCCATTTGCCTCGCAACATCCGGGAAAACGTAAAACTCATTGAGTCGCTTTAGTAGTCCTTCGATAACTTCCGCGCGGGTATTAGCGTCAATGCGAAGATCAGCTTGAACCTCTCGACCTTGTGCGAGGGTCTTAGCTGTCATTGCCAAGCTTGCTGCCAGGGCTATCAGAGCGAACGTGATAGAGATAATAGAGCGGCGCATAGTCGTGAATCGTAAATCGTAAATCATGAAATGGGAAAGCAAAGCAACTATCCGCAGATTACGCAGATTACGCAGAACAAGAAAAGAATAACCGACCGGGAGGTTTTCCCTAGGTTACGCGACTGAAATGACAGACCGGGAGGTCTCTCCTACCTTCCGAAGAAGCCGGGGTCCATCAAGTACCAATTAACCAAGCCGGCTGCCATCCCAATCCCCAACACTATCAGCACGGTTATCTTTTCCATTGTGGTGGTGGGCTTGCCTGCTCGCGCGGGAGGAGATACAGTCCGCCTATGCCGACGACTGGGCCAAACGTCGCCAGCTTCATAGAGTAACTGCCCTCCGCCCACAGTTGATGCCAGTTGTAATAGACGAGGCCAATAGAAACCAGGATGAGGACTACGGCGAAGATGCGTGCTTTTAGATGCATGTCAGTGAACCGTGAACCGGGAACCGTAAATCGTGAATCGTAAATCGTGAATAGAAAGAAAACAGTAAACAGCAGACAGTAAACAGTAAACAGTAACAGGAGGTAGCAAGAAAAGCAGACAGGATGTCTGCGCTCCCAGGAAACAGCAATCAGAACTCGGCAGTTAGCAAGAATTGCAGACAGGATGTCTGCTCTCCCAGCAGATCACGAAGCGCGTGACTCTTCTTCCGGAGGGTAGTTCTTAATCTCTGTCGGCGACGACTGGCTTGACTCGAATTTGCTCAGCAGCTCAGGAATAAGCCGTTCACTAAACCCCGCCACAATGCATAAAACCAAAAGCGAATAGGGATTGTTGCGCACGACTCCCAAAACAAAATTTGCTTTGCTGGCAAGCACAAAGATGCAGCCAAAGATGAATCCCAAAACGATCCGCGTAATTCCCTGCAGCCTGAGATAGCCGTTGCTCATCCACGGGTCGACATCCAGCGAAGGGTTCCTTTGCAACACGGAAATGCAGGCGCCCACCGAACCAAAGAATCCGCCCAGCGCAATCA
>JBDUCB010000070.1:0-5690 GCA_040003695.1 bacterium | reverse complement strand
GACTACTGACTACTGACTACTGACTACTGACTACTGACTACTGACTACTGACAACCAACTGACCACGCCGCAATGACCACCACCTTCGCCTTCGTACTCGCCCTCGTTGCTCTGGCCCTGGTCTTCGATTACATCAATGGTTTTCACGATGCGGCGAATTCCATCGCCACCGTTGTTTCTACGCGCGTGCTTTCACCGGCCCTTGCCGTCGTTTGGGCCGCGTTTTTTAATTTTGTCGCTTTTGCTGTATTTGGGACACGCGTCGCGAAAGCAATTGGCGATGGCGTGCGCATGGATTTGATCAGCGCGGACCTGCGTCTCTACGTCCTGCTGTGCGCGCTGTTAGGGGCAATTATCTGGAACCTCATAACATGGTATTTGGGTTTGCCCACCTCAAGCTCGCATGCGCTACTCGGCGGTTATGCGGGAGCAGGCATCGCCGCGTTTCGTGGCGTTCACGGATTGCTGAAAACAGACGTCTGGATTCGCACTATCAAGTTCATTATTCTGTCGCCATTGATTGGCATGGTGCTCGGATTTTCCTTGATGGTTTTGGTGCACTGGATTTTCAGGAGAACAACTCCAAAGAACGTCGATAAGTTTTTCCGACGTGGTCAACTTTTTTCCGCGGCCGCATTTTCACTCGGCCACGGCGGTAACGACGCGCAGAAAACCATGGGCATCATTACTGCCGTGCTGGCGGCGGGCGGGATTCTGGCTTATGGACCAAACGGACAAATACCACCAATTCCCTTATGGGTGGTCCTGACTGCTCACGCAGCCATCGCCTTAGGCACATTGTCTGGAGGTTGGCGCATCGTTCACACAATGGGTTCGAAAATAACCAAGCTGCGGCCGATTGGCGGCTTTTGCGCGGAGACCGGCGCAGCATTGACACTCGCCTATGTGACTTTGACCGGCACGCCTGTTTCTACTACTCACACCATCACCGGCGCTATTGTCGGCGTTGGCGCAACTCGTCGCCTGTCGGCCGTCAAATGGGGCGTCGCCGGACGAATCGTCTGGGCCTGGATACTCACCATACCTGCGGCTGGCACCATCGCTGCGGTCGCCTTCTTGCTTATTGAAGCCATCGTTCGATACTCCGGTTAATATTTAACGCAAACTGTTAGTTTGCGCTGCCGTAATTGTGTGGCGAGTAGAGGGAGTGTCCCATTTTGAAATCCTTCCCCACTGTTGTAAAAACGATCCGCGAAAGTTCACAAAAGTAATTTGGTGTTGCTTAGTGTGACCTGGTGGATCGTTTACCTGTTCTCTTAGATTATGAGCATACGACCAAGCTAGCGGCCTAATAGCGACCCTGCGCGCGGCTGTGCTATCTTTTGCTGCCCCTGATTTTGCCCGCGTAGCTCAGTGGATTAGAGCGCTCGCCTCCGGAGCGAGAGGTCGCAGGTTCGACCCCTGCCGCGGGTACTACCTCCCCCTTTCCGTTGCTTAAACATTATGTCTGCCGAGCTACAAAATAAGAACGACCAGCGGCATACGATTCTAGTTGTCGATGATTTCGACGATACGCGGCTTCTTTTGCGAACCTGGCTACGCAAAAAAGGGTATCGCGTGGTTGAAGCGGAAAACGGCAACGAGGCTATCGCAAAGGCGATGGAGATTGAGCCGGATTTGATAATCATGGATGTTGAAATGCCCGAGCTCGATGGTCTTTCAGCCACGCGCCAAATTCGGATGCTAAAGAATTCCACAGAGCTGCCAATCGTGGCGGTGTCCGCATATGGCGCGGACCTGTTTCGCGAGCAGGCGCTTTCTGCCGGCTGTAACGAGTATATATCCACGCCATTCGAGCCCGACGAACTGGATAGACTTATTCGTTCGCTGCTCAAATAGTGACGTGCGCGTAGCACAGACTTTGGTCTGTGATTCCTCTAACAGATTGTCACAGACTAAAGTCTGTGCTACCTCTGGGTGTTACTTTGCGAGTTATGTCTTTTGCCGTAACGCCACGAACAGAAACCGCAAAGGTTCGCGAACGAACGCGCGAAGATACGCGAAGAGACAATCGACTGTGCAGCTATCTTCCTTAACATTTCCTGGTCGCGTCTGTTCACTGTCAGCGATTGCCGTTCTGCTTTCATTTCTGATGTGCGCGGCAAACGCGCGCGCGCAAATAAATCAATGCTCCATGAAACTGGCTGACCTTCCTGCGGCTGTTGAATTGTTTGGCTTTCACCTCGGAATGACTCCCGAACAAGTGAAAGCACGCGTTCCACATATCGGTTTCGGACACATTGATGAGACGGGAGTTTCAAAAACGACCGTCAATCCCGACTTCAATCCTGACCTTGATAAGACCGCCTTCGCCGGCGTGAGAAGTATCTCGCTCGATTTTCTTGATGCCCGCGTCAGTTCGTTATGGCTTGGCTACGAAAGCTCATTCAAATGGCAAACTGTTCCCGACTTTGTCGCCGGCATTTCGCAGTCGTTGCACCTGCCCAATGCCTGGGAGCCGTGGAAGACGCGCGGCAGTCGAATACGCTGTACCGACTTTCAAATGACCGTTTCAATGATTGCCGGCGGTGCGAGCTTTCACTTGACTGATGAAACTGCACAGCAAACAATTGCGGCGCGCCGCGAAGCGAAAGAGCAGGAAGCGAGCGCAGCCGAAGAAGAGAGTGAAAGTGAAATCATAGCCGACAAGCAGATCAGGGTTTACTATTCCGGCGCCTGCCGGCCTGTAACCGAAGTGAAAGAAGCGAATCGCGTCTTTTTCAAAACGAAAGCAGAGGCTGAAAAGGCGGGATATAAAGCAGCAAAGAATTGCCAATAGGTTTAGACTTCAAGCCGCGAATGCTGACACGCTCGGCTGAAGCTGAACTTTGCACCTTACCTCTGAAAGGAGCCCGAGATGATAAAAGAATTTCGTGAGTTCATTGCACGCGGCAACGTTATAGATTTGGCTGTTGCGGTGATCATTGGCGCGGCTTTTGGCAAGATCGTCACGTCGCTGGTCGAAGGGATCATCATGCCTCCGATTGGCCTGCTGCTTGGTGGTGTCGACTTTGCAAATCTGTTCATCGACATTTCCGGCAAGCAACCGGCGTCCCTCGCAGATGCACAAGTCAGAGGTCTGCCGGTAATCGCCTACGGCGTTTTCCTTAACGACGTTGTTAGTTTTTTGATCATCGCTTTCGTGATTTTCCTGATTGTTAAGGCGATCAATAAACGCAAGCATGACGAGGTTGTTGAACTAACGAAGGAATGTCCGTTCTGTTTCTCTTCAATTCACATTGAAGCGACAAAATGTTCGGCGTGTACGTCTCAACTTCAAGCCGCTTAGTACTCAATTAAGTGAGCACTCAGGTTTAACATCGAAATATTTCGCCGGTGCAACACAAAGTCAGAACCGGAAGCGGTAGCGACCGAGTTCCTGGTGCATCAAGGCATTTAGGGAAGCGGCTTTCCATGCTTATCTTCAACACCACCACCACATTTGTTCGTTAGAGGTTTCTAACGAATGTTGAAAGCCGGTCGCTGCCGCTGCCGGTTCCGTATTTGCCTGGCGCTGCAAGAATGTTTCTCGGCCGATTATCTTTAACAACCGCAACGTGATGGAGCGCGTCTAGCAAGATCAACCGCCTGATTGACCGCCGGCGAGACAACGGCTTATCCTGCAATTCGGATTTCGGTTACGTCGATTTTTCCCTCAAATGCGCGAATGTCCACGATGTGAAAGTTGCTATGAAGATGACATGGAGGTTTGCCCGTCGGACGAAGCGAAGACTAAGCAGACCTTGCCGGGCTCGCGGCTGCTCTCGTCGCGATACCTGCTCGAGAAACGGCTGGGCCGCGGCGCGATGGGCCAGGTTTATCTCGCGCGCGATCAAAATCTCGTCACCCGCTGCGTCGCCGTGAAGACGGTCCGGCCCGATATCCTCAACGATGAAGACCTGCAAGAGGGCGAAGCTATCGCGCGCTTTGAACGGGAGGCGCGCGCCGCAGCTTCCATCCGCCATCCAAACGTTGTTGACGTAACAGACTTTGGCAAGAGTGCTGACGGCGTCTTCTTTCTGGTGATGGAATACGTTGAAGGCGAAAGTCTTTATCAACTGCTGCGCCGCGAAGGTACTCTTGATCTGCAACGAACAATTACCATCATTGGTCAGGTGGTCGCCGGCGTGGAAGCGGCCCACGATGAAGGAATACTGCACCGCGATCTGAAACCGGCGAATATTTTTTTAATGCAGAAGCGCAAGCCGGCCAGCAGCAGCATGTCCGACGGCTTTGTTAAAGTCGGCGATTTTGGCCTCGCAAAGATTGTCAGCGGTGATCGGTCCGACGAAACATCTCAAACTGGACCGCAATCGCGCGGCATAATCGGCACTCCTGAATACATGGCGCCCGAGCAGATGCAGACCGGCGTGACGCTCGATACGCGCGCGGACATCTACGCGTTGGGAGCGATTGCTTATCACATGCTGGGTGGACGACCACCGTTTATCGGCGACCTAACGCAGCTTGTCGCGCAAAAGCTAATGCAGGCGCCGCCGTTGTTATCAAGCTTGCGTTCGGACATTTCTGCGGAAGTTGAAAAAGCGATCATGCATGCGCTTGAGCGCGAGCCGCCGGCGCGTCCGCGAAACGCCGCCGAATGGTTTGACGAACTCGATGCTGCCGGCAGGAAGCGACCGGAGACGAAAAGCAGTGACTCTCCGTTGATCGTCATGGCGCCGCAAGGTTCAGAAGTTTACGTTGACGACGAACGTCATGGCAGTATTGGTCGGTCTGGACGCGTTGTGCTTCGTTCCATCGTTCCGGGCCAACATGTGCTGCGCGTTGCGCGCGAAGGCGAAGTTGATGACGAACGTGTGATTGAAATCAGAGCTGACGGCATTGAACAGATTATTCAAGCGCAGTTTAAAAGTGCGGCAGGAAGCGAACATCTTTCGCCATCGCGGGGTGGTAGTTTAGATAGCCGAACAGGCAGCGCAGTCAGCGCGCCGCGCGTCGTCGCGTGTACACAATGCGGGTCACGATTCGCGGAAGGCATAAAATTTTGCGGACGTTGTGGGAACCGTTCGTTTGAGCGCGTGGGCACTACTGAACTGAACAAGGAAATTGCGAGCGCCAGTCAACCAGGTGCAGCAACCACAGCGGTAACTTGTCCGCGTTGCCACACTGAGTACCCGCAGGGCATACGGTTCTGCGGCAAGTGTGGTATTCCCATTGGTTCGACGGCGCTTGATTGGCGGCCGCCGCGTTCGGTTGAAGTTGTGTGCAAGTCTTGCGGCACTTCTTACGCTCCCGGCACAAAATTCTGTGGCCGCTGCGGCAAGTCGTTAAGCGCTTAAGCCCTCCTCGTCTTTGAGGGTAGTGGTTCAGTTCGAACTTCTCATTAGCATCGCACTTCAGGCGGTGAGCGAGGCAGCGACGATTTCGCCCGAAGGGTTTCAACCGTTTCTAGTTTGTAAACCGTTCAAAACGGTTTAGGGATTAAGTTGGACTAACCGTAACCCCTGGCTGAAGCCAAGGGCTAATGGGATGAAAACTCGCAACGGCAAAACAAACCAGTCCCTCTTTGAGGCTTTGCTGCCTTTCCCTATAATGTTTCCGTTCACATAATGGCCTTGATCCCAGCTTGCTTTTACTGGCCGCCTTTTAAAAGATGAAACGTTGCCCAAGTTGTAATCGCACCTACACCGATGCGTCACTTAACTTTT
>JBDUCB010000240.1:0-19184 GCA_040003695.1 bacterium | reverse complement strand
GTGCTGAGTACTGAGTAACTGAGTACTGAGTAACTGAGTACTGAGTAACTGATCGCTGGAACCTTAGATCAGACCTTGGCGCGATTGCGTTCCGGTGCGTTGGTTTGTCGGTACTGAAGACTCAGTACTCAGCACTCAGTACTCAGCTCTCAGTACTTAATTCCGTTACTGCACCACTTCCACTGCCATCCCTGATTGCAAATTCCCAGGATCGACGATCACCTGATCGCCAACGTTTACGCCTGCGACAATTTCGGTCCAGTCACCGTTGCGCCGGCCAGTGGTCACCGGTTTCTCGAGGGCCTTGCCGTTCTGCACCACGATCACTTTTTCAATGCCTGCAAACGTAACAATGGAGCTATTGGGCACTGTGACTGCCATCTTCGCGTCGTTGGTAACAATCTCAGCTTTGGCGAACGAACCCGGCCGCAAGCGCCCATCGTTTTGCACGTCGGCTTCGACCATTAGCATGCGATTCTGTTCGGTGATCACCGGACTTAAGCGTTTGATTTGGCCAAGATAAACATTCACATCGCCTTCGACAGTGACGCGCACATTCTGTCCGAATCGAACCGTGGCCGCGTCGCGCTCGGGAACCTGCGCTTGCAGGCGCAACGGATTCATACGAACGATGTCAACCACAGGCGCGCCGGCCGCCAGGTACTCGCCAACGCTGGCGCGTTTCTGCTGAACGATACCGTCAAGCGGCGCATAGACACCGGTGTCCGCGAGTTGCTGCCGCGCTAATGACAACTCACTGCGCCGCTGTGCAAGCAACGCCTGGCGGTTTCGAATTTCTTCAAGCGCATCCTGATAACGGCTCAACGCTACTTTGTAAGACGAATCGGCGGTATCAAAATCAGAACGTGCCACAACTCCCTGCTCGACAAGTTTCGCTGAGCGCTCGCGACTAAGTCGTGCTTCATCCAGCACTGCTTTTGCTTGCCTGACAGTGCCCGTTTGTTCCACATTAACTTTGTCGTCAGAACCATCAGGCGATAGACCAAGACGAGCGCGCACCTGGCCCAACGCCGCTTCGGCCTGTTGCACGCGCAGCTTGTAGTCTTCTGATTCCAGTTGCGCGATCATCTGGCCGCGCCGCACCACGCTGCCGAGATCAACAGAAATCGTGCGCAGTCGGCCCGCTACTTTCACGCCGGCAGTTGATTGATCATAGGCCGCAAGGGTGCCGTTCGCAGTCACTGTCTCGCCAAAGGGGGTTTCTTCGACGCGTGCAGTTTTCACCTGGCGCGCTGCCGGGTTCTTATCGGTCTTGTTATCGCTTGCCGAGCCTTGATAGCCGCTTTTGCAACCTGCAGCGAACAGCGCAACAGTCAACAGCCAGAGCGCGAGGCGGGGTGCGAAGTTGGGCCAGCCAAAATGGAAGGTATCTTTTGCCGATTGCATTAGGCAGCAATCTTAACCTAAGCGGGAGACAGTGGCGAAGCTAGCTTCAGTGAGGAGTGTTATCCAGATTTTCGTTCGCTGCGCACCTCTGCCGATTCGACGTGGACAGTTCTTAAAATAAACCGCTGAGACCCGGAGCACGCTGAGTAAGCACAGAAATTGCGTAAAACCGGAGCGCGCTGATATTGCAGCCAAGCTGAACTAGAAACTCTTGCGAAACAGGTAAGACATCTTGATGAAGAAGACGCGGCCATTACGACGAAAGCCCGGCTCGAGTTGACCCGAGAAACGATTGAAGCCATTGCGACTCAAATCATCGTTGTAACCGACGTAGAGAGCGGTTCCCGGATTCGGAGTATAGCCCATTAGAAATTGGCCCTTGACACTGGAGCCGAGCGTCTCGTAATCGATGCGTCCACGAGCGAAGAGGAAACGCGAAAACTGATAAGTCGATCGCAGCGAAACGATGTTCTCATCGAAAGCAACTCTGCCGGTGTCATAACGTTTGAGGCGCTCCTTCGTAAAGTTCAGAGTTGCGTTTAAGGCGCCGGTCGGTTGATAACTGACACTGCCATCAAAATGGAAGAAGCCACCGGGGCCGGGATCGAGCGGCGCATTGCAAACCGGAGGCGGATTGCTGCCACCACACAAGCCATTATCCGCGGCTGTTGCCGCCGCAATTGCGCCCGGACTAACGCGCGGATATTTTGGGCCGCCGCCGAAATCAAAATCAAGATCACCCTTACGACGGTTTATGAAAAAGTTGAAATTTACTTTCTTGTTAATCGTTGAAGCCGCAAACAAGTAAACGCCGGTGTTTGGACTCGAGCGCTCGTTATCAAAGCCGGCGAAGGTGCAATTGTTATTCAGCACGCAGTTGGATCCCGACTGGCGCTTTGGACCAAACTCACTTTCAAATACCCGCTCGTAACCTTTATCGAGTCCCACACCGATAGTCGTCTGCCGGTGAAAATTAAATTGCACCTGAGATTCGTTGTTATCGCTGAGCGCACGCCCTTGCCAATCGAAGCCACTATTCATGGCGTCGTACACGCGCCAGGAAACCAGGAAGGCCTTCGGCTTCGGCTCAGAATTGTAGCGGAAGAAGCCATTGTAGGAATTGTTGTTGGGACGACGATTGAATCCCAGGTCGGAAGTGTAGTAACGCGTGCGACCCACAGCAGAAAGATCGTAGCCAAAGTGGCGCGCGTCCTTATTGTAGTCAACGGCGTAAATGAATCCGTTTTCTTTTCGATCCAGCCTTTGCCCTTCTTCGGGAAAGAAAAATTTATGGCGAGAATGCGTCGCCAGGAACTGCCAGCTAAACGTGGTCACCTTATCAAGACGAAAGCGTCCATCAAGTCCGCCTAACTCGTTATAGTCATCCACAAAACGCTTGTAGGTGCCGAGGAAACCAATGAACGAGTCCGACTTGCCGATGTCGTGCTTCAAGCGAAGGACGCCGACGCTGGCGTTCTTGTCAAGTAGTCTGGGATTGGCCGTGGGTCGCTCTTCTTCGCTGAAGTTACCGGGGCCATTGTCAGACGCCAGCAACAATCCAAAAGTGTTGCGCTTAACTTTTCCCGTGAGCTTTACTGCGAAATCAGGATCAATAATTGACCGCGTGTGAACGGCGAAGATTTGAGTCTGAAAGATGTCAATGCCTTCAAGGAAGAAGGGCCGCTTCTCAGCAAAGAAGATAGGAAACCTTTGGTTGGCGGTAACCACCAACTGATCTGATTCGACCTGTGCAAAATCAGGATTGATTGCGAAGTCGAGCGTGACTTTGGACGTCAAGCTGTATTTCCCAGTCAGTCCCGGATCAAGTTTTATAGGTTCATTAACAAACCGGCCGCCTTGAGCGATCTGCGCGAGGGTCACGGGCGCCTTTCGTTTTCCTGTTTCGGAAATGGTTAAGCTGGGAATAAGTTCGAGCGTGCGTTCGGTCGAGATGCCTTCAAATCCGGTGAGGTGCCCCGCCTGCGCCAACCAACTGGAGTTGTCGCGCGATATAGGCATCCACATGTCGAGCTCATTGTTGAAGCGCTTGATACGGCGCCAGAAATGCGCGCCCCACAGCGTACCTTTGCCGGCGTTATAACGAATGGATTTAAACGGTATAGCAACTTCAATCGTGTATCCGTCGGTAGTCACCATTCCTTTTGACTCAAGCACGACGTCAAGACTGAAGTCTTCGTTTCCGTTGGTGTCCCAGGTGCCGTCGGCCTGAACGCCGAGCGGGTTGAAGTCAAACTCGTATGCTTTGCGTTTGTCGTTAAAGGTATCAAAGAGAATGCCGACATAATCATCGTTGAAAATATCGTCCCGCTTTGGAATGTTAGCGCGTACCTTGTCAGGCTCGTCGTAACAATGAAACGCGACGTAGAGAAATCTTTCATCGTAACCAAGCATCACTTCAGTCGGTTTTGAGGGCGCAAGGTTGTCGCCCGGATGCACTTGATAAAAATCCTTAAGTACCGCCGCTCCCTTCCAAACTTCATCGTCAATCTTCCCGTCGATCACAGGAGGTTTGGCGAAGCGAGGCATCTGCACGGGATTAGATTTTTCCGGTGGCAGTGCCGGCGCGCCGCGGCTGGGTGCTGGACTCGATCCGGTTGGGGCAATCGTTGCCGGCGTGGTATCAGCAGCTTTAACTTCAGGCGAGGTGATCGGCGTCGCTGAAGCTGACGATTGGGGTGGTTGTGTTTGAGAGAAAACGGTGGTCAGGCAAAAAATTATCGTCGCGACAGTCAATAAACTGGACTTCATAGATCATCCCCAATCAATGCGTGTAGTAATGAAGCTTGCTGCGCGTTTTTCTGATGTAGCGTGGTTACGATTGCGACTCAAGAGTAAGACGAAACAAAGGAATAAAACGTTTCAGAAAAAGCATGCTGGGGATAACAAACTTTTTTCGGACAAATATTCGTTATCTTGGTCGCAAAACAATTCGTCCCTCTCCGGCATTAAGAACAAAAACATTTCCGCCCCGACCCACCTTCCAACGTTTGGTGCGGCTCGAAGGCGCTACATCTTCGGTAATAGTTAAACCCTGGTTGCTGATGCTTGCGGCATCGGTTTCTATGGTGAAATTTGAATCGGGTGCGACGGCGAGTGATATCGATCCGTCGCCGGTGCGCGCGGACAAACTGCTAAACCTACCATCGAGCGAGATGGCGCCATCCGCGGTGCGCGCGTCGGCCTGTCCATCAAAATTGGCGATACGAATGTGGCCGTCGCCGCTGCTTACTTTTAGCTGTCCCTGACTGTCTGTCACTTCGATGCTGCCGTCCCCCGTGCGCAACGTCAGCTCACCCGAGACGCCCTGTAACACAAGCCGGCCGTCCTCGGAGGAAACATGAACGCTGGCATTGCGCGGCACGAAAACTTCCAAAGCGACCCAACCATGATCCTGATTTGATTTGGCTATCACGGAAACTGCCGGGCCCTGCTGTTCAGTATCTACTCGTACTTCCTTAAGTTGTTCATCGTCTTCGCCATGCTTGGTGGCGGTATACATCACTTCGGATTTTTCCCAGCCATGGACTGTGATCGAACCGCCGTAAGTGGCGAGGTTTACGCGCGCGTTTGCAGGTACGGAAAAACTTTTCGATTCAGTTGCCACAAACCGGTTGTAGCTGACACCACGGGCCCGCGCGCTTGCTCGCGCTTCGCTACGACTTTCGGTGCGCGCCTGCTCGCGTATCTCGCGCCGCGTTTCACGCTGTACTTCCCGCTGCGCCCGCTGGATCTCGCGTTCGGCTTCGCGCATCGCCCGTTCTATTTCGCGCTGCACTTCCGGTGTTATCTGCTTCTGCATTTTCTCGGCGTCGACCTGGGCCAGCGCCTCACGTCTCACCTGATCTGCCATTGCGCGAGCATTGTCATGTATGGCTCTCGCTTCATCGGCGGAAAAAACCTGACCCTTGTCTTTATCCTTGTCCTTGTCATTCTGCGAAAGCAGAGTTTGTGCGGGACTCAGCGGCCGACCATCATCAGCGCGCTTGATGTTGATCCCACCATTGACATTGCCGAGCTTGATGCGCGAACCACCGGAACCGAGTTGTCCATACAACGAATGGCCCACGTATTCGCCGTCGTGAACGTTTAAGCCAAAGTCATTGCGAATCGCCCCGTGAATAGTCTCGGCCCGCAAGATGACGTTTGAGTCTGAAGGAATAACAATTACCACGTTGCCGTTTACGGAACCGACCGAAAGCGCCTTGGTCGGATCGAGTTGCGTAAACGTCGCTTCGACTGTTCCGTTCACAGTGTTCAGCTTCGCTTCGCCCTTTAAACCGCGAGCGGCAACACGGCCATTGACAGATGAAGCTTTCACATCGCCTTCCACGCCTTCGACGTCCAGCGCGCCGTTAATCAGATCGATTGACTCAAGCCGCGCCTGGCGCGGTACAACAATGGAGTAATCGACAGTGGCGGGATTGTTGTACCGGCCTCTTTCATCGCTCGTGAAATTCTGATAGCGATCCGGATAATCAGTTCTGATACGTACGGCGTCGGCTGTGGCATTCACTTCTATCTTCGCCTCCGCCAATCGCTCGCGGTTGTAGGCGCGCTTCACCGCGTTCACCTGAACTTCATGGCTGTCGCCAACAGTTATACGAACGCTGCCGTTTATGTTTTCCAGACTGACGCGACCGTTCGCCGCCAATGGATAATTTTGGTGAAACTCTTCCTTGACTTCTTCGCCCCGCTGCTCTTCGAGCTCGGAAGTGGTACTGGCTTGTGGCAGGAACTTTTGCAGCTCGCTTAACTGGTCCATCTTAGCGGCCAGGCCGGAGGCTGCCGGCCAGTTGCCCGAACTGAGTAGCGCTGCGGCTACGGTCATTGATGCTATCAGTGCTTTATTCAACATGTTTCTCTCGTTCCGTCAGTCGATAATCCTTGTTTCGCTGCTCTAGTACCAGAACACCAGCAGCAAAAAGTTTGTGGCAGAAAATTTGGGGGTCTCTCGTTGTTTTTGCTCATCTGAATGGAAAAAGAAAACCCCCGACTGGTCGCTGCGCGCATGGCGATAAAAAACACGCCAATTGGGGAGGACTGAAACTAGTTTTCCGACTCTTCTAAATGGATTGTGCCGCTGAATGAGGCCATGGTGATGAGTGCGTCACCGCTGCCATGGACTGCAGAAATACGACGCAGGCTGTAGATAGTTTTTACAACTACCGGCTTCACCTTTATGACTTTCTTCTGAGGATCGACCATTACCGCAACCGGGTCCTTACGATCTTCGGGATCTTTGTCCTCTTTCGCTTCAGCCGTAGGCTCGATTACTGGAGTGACCTGGTTGGGCTTTCTGGCGATGACGTGCTCTGGATCTTCGATCGTCAGAGTCAGAGGAAAGTCGCTGGTGACTTCGCGGTCCCTGGCAACGCGAGCGTTCAAGCGGAATGACGAATTTGTCGGCAAGGTTAAGGTTACGTCGCTGCTGGTTGTGTTGAGGGTATATTGTCCCTGAGGGGCCAAGGGACCGGAAAAATCAACTTTGCCGTTTGCGCTCTTCACGGTTACTTGTTGATGAGCCACCTGATCAAGTTGGATGTCGCCGCTGATTGTCGATGCTTCAAAACAATCGTTCTGATCGTTTGGCCTGAGCTTGTTTGCGTGAATCACGCCGCTGACGGATTTCATTGCCATGCGACCGGATGAATTCTCGACGGCGATCTCGCCGCTGAAGCTTACGGCCTCAACCGAGCGCGAGGCCCTTTGAATTGAAATGTCGCCTGTTTCGGCGCGAGCAAAAACCGAAGCAACATCGGCAACATCGATCATCCCGTCGCCCGTCTGCAAATGAAGGTACGCGCCGCGCGGGACCATCAGTTCAACATCGCCAAAAGCGTGGCAGCCGCCCTTTTCGACCCCTCCTTCGTCTTTGTCCGCCAACCACACCAGAATTTTGGTGGCTGGACTTAATGGGTCTCCTCCCCTCACACGCTTCAGTTCGATGCGACCGACTTCGCTCGACCGCGCTAATATTTCATTTTTGTCCCAGCCACGCACGGTTACATCGCCGGAGTCCACGCAGAGCGAAACAGTGACGACGGGATCGGCAGCGATCGTCCTTTCGATTTTCTGCGTGCCCGACTTGGCGCTGTGGCCGTCGCCATAAACAAAGCCGGCCGGCATTAGGAGGATGAGAGAACTGATAAAGGCTTCTTTGAACTTCATTATTACCTATGAATATTTCTTCAGTGCTACTTGTCGAAAACGCGCGCTTCTGCAACTGTGTTCAGCAAATCGACTTTGCTTTGGTAAGCAGAAAACATGAATTCGGTTGCATCGGGATCGTTTGGATTACTCTTGGCTGCAGTTCGCGCTACCGCCAGCGTGCGATCGACGAACGCCAAATTCCGCTGATATTCAGCCTGCACTACCGGCTTCATCCTGCCCTTATCCGCTTTGATGGTTGAATCTAATTGCGCAATAGTTTGCAGATAACTACGTTCGCCCGGCAAAAGTTTTACGTGATTGGCGCTAGCAACTTCCGGTGGTCGGGCAACAGTTTGCCGGACCGAAGTGTTTCGCGGCTGTCGATCTTTCGGCACGCTAGCCAACCTGCCGTTTGTGGTTGCTGTCACGGGCGACGTCGCTGAATTACTTGTCGCCCTTGTTGGCGTCGGCGGATTCGTCACTTGCGTATTAGTTGCCACTATTGGAGTGGATGAAGGCGTGGTTGATGACTGCCAACGCATCATGGCCATGATCAAACCAAACCCAACAATCACCAGCAGGCTGGCATACGCAAACGCGCGCTGCGGTCTAAATGTAAACAGATCGGGAAGCGATGAGAGCCAATTGCGGACATTTGTTGCCGGCGTATTTCCGGTGGCCGCCTCGAAACGACTTGCGGCTATCGCAGCGTCAATGCGCTGGCGCAAACGCTCGCTCGGCACAGCAGTCTCAAACTCAGGCGCGAGCGCGGTCGCAAGGACGCTGTTCTCATGTTCCAGTTCGCGCGCCAGATCGCTGCACGTCATGCATGAAGCCAGATGAGAGGTTACCTGCTCCATACTTTGTTGTTGAAGTTCGCCGTCCAAATAACTCTGCAGAACTTCTTCTCGCATACATTCCTTCATCGCTTACCTCCGATTTTCCCGTACACCCGGGCAAACTCTTTCCGGCCTCGCGCGACGAGGCTGCCGACGTTCGTCTCTTTCACTGACAGCGTGTCGGCGATTTCCCGATACGAGAGTCCCTGGTGTCTCAACAGCAAACAACTGCGCATTGGCTCTTTCAACTTTTCCAGCGCGCGCCGCGTCTGCTTTATTTCTACGTTGCGGCTGTAATCCTCTTCAGGCGCCGCTGCAAACCAACCTTCGCCGGCCGTATTCCTGTGATATTCGTTGTCGCGTGCCATCGATCGCGTCCGGCCGCGAATGGTATTGCGCGCCACATTCAAGGTGACACGCAAAAGCCAGGCGCGCAATAAATCCTCGCCCGGCTTTGAATCAAGATTACGATAAAGTCTTAGAAAAACTTCCTGCGTAATGTCCTCGGCCAGCGCCGCGTCGCGAACTACCGAGCAAGCCGTGCGAAAGACAGCCCGATGATGAAGTGTAAACACCTCATCGAAGCTGAGCGGAGGCGCTGCAGTCGCGATTTCGTCAGGCATCAAGTTTACTAAGGCTCTAGCTTGTCCGCTCATTTACACCGCTCTCAAGAAACAAACACCGCAAACGGCCTGCTTGTGGCAACTTTGTCGCCAATTGGCCGCTAACTGTCTCTTAGGTTTTTATTGTAGTCTGAATCTTGATCTGCGACCAAAAACGGCGGCTTTGATTCAATAAAACAAGTGCGGAGAGACACCCCTTGAACGAGTACCACCGTGCGAAAGTTCTGAAACCTGGATATTGAGCAAACCTTTTACACACGCAAATATTGATGAGGCTCTACGGAACAGCCCTTTCATGCGCGCGTGCCGGTGCGAACCCGTGCCCTTTACACCGATTTGGCTGATGCGCCAGGCCGGACGTTACATGCAGGAGTATCGTGACGTCAGATCGCGTGTAGGGTTTTTGGAATTGTGTAAGACGCCGGCGCTGGCTGCGGAAGTGACGGTGACTGCGGCCGAAACGTTGGGAGTCGACGCGGCAATTATTTTTGCCGACATTCTGCTGCCGCTCGAGCCGCTGGGCCTGGACCTGGAGTTCACGAAGGGCGACGGCCCGGTGATTCACAATCCCATTCGCTCGTCGACAGATATTGATAGGCTGCGTGAGCTGGACGACGTCGGCGCGCTCGAGTTCGTTTTTGAAGCTATTCGGCAAACCCGCTTGTCCCTTCGCGCTGATCTTCCGATAATCGGCTTCGCGGGTGCGCCTTTTACTTTGGCTTCCTACATCGTTGAAGGCGGCGGTTCGAAAAACTATGTGAAGACAAAGTCGTTGATGTACAACGACAGCGGCGCCTGGCACGCGATGTTGTCGCTAATATCGCGCGGGCTGATTAAATATCTAAATGCTCAAGTGGATGCGGGCGCGCAGGCACTACAGTTGTTTGATTCATGGGTTGGCTGCCTGAGTCCTGATGATTACCGGCAATACGTTTTGCCGCACACGCGAAGCGTCATTGCCGGCATTAAATCAGAAACGCCGGTAATTCACTTTGGCACGGGAACCGGAGAACTGTTGAAGCTGATGAGCGAGGCTGGCGGAGATGTTATCGGTGTTGACTGGCGCGTTCGCCTGAATGACGGGTGGGAAAGAATTGGGCACGACAAAGCGGTGATGGGCAACCTCGAGCCGGTTGCGCTGTTTGCAAACCGCGAACAGCTACAATCGCAGGCTAAGGCAATTCTCGATCAAGCCGGCGGGCGTTACGGTCACATCTTTAACCTGGGCCACGGCATTCTGCCAGAGACGCCCGTCGAGAGTGTCATCGCGCTCGTTGATATGGTCCATGAGATAAGCACACGGTAGTGCAGAACCGCGACCGGTAGCGAGCGGATGCCAGATTCTACTTTGGAGATCTGTTCGTGTTGTCTCGTGCGATTTCGTGGATCGCTTTTGAATGAACCAATTGGAACGAACCACGAACATACACGAAACGGCACGAATCAAAAGCGCCACTTCAATGAATCCTTCGTTCGACGCATTACTCGTCGTCTCCTTCGGTGGGCCCGAGGGAATGGATGATGTGATTCCCTTCCTCGAAAACGTTTTGCGCGGTAGGAACGTGCCGCGCGAGCGCTTGCTCCAGGTCGCCAAACACTATGAACTGTTCGGTGGCGTTAGTCCTATCAATGAACAGAACCGCCAACTAATCGCCGCGCTAAAAGAAGAGTTGAAAATCAACGGTCCGAATCTGCCAATCTATTTTGGCAACCGTAACTGGCATCCATTGCTGGCCGACACTGTCAGGCAAATGCGCGATGACGGAATACAAAACGCGCTCGCTTTCGTGACGTCGGCCTATAGCTCCTATTCGAGTTGTCGCCAGTACCTGGAAAACATCGTGGACGCGCGGGCTATCGTTGGGGAGGCCGCGCCGCGAGTGGAAAAGATTCGCGCCTATTACAATCATCCGTTATTCATCGAAGCGAACGTAGCGCAAATACAAAAAGCGCTCGCGCTGCTTCCCGAATCATCGCGCCAGCGCGCGCACGTAGTTTTCACTGCGCACAGCATCCCGCGGTCGATGGCGGAAAACTGCGATTACGAAGCGCAGCTAAATGAAACTGCCAGGTTGATCGCGGAATGGATTTCTGTAGGGGCGGGCCCTTATAAGCTTGTTTTTCAAAGTCGCAGCGGGTCGCCCGCGCAACCGTGGTTAGGTCCCGATGTGCTTGACTACTTGCGGGAACTGCGTGCCGAAGGGATCAAGGATGTGGTCGTCGCTCCCATCGGTTTTGTCTCGGACCATATGGAAATCATTTACGACCTGGATACCGAAGCCATGGCGCTTTGTAACGAGCTGGGCTTGAACATGATTCGCGCTGCCACTGCCGGCACGCATCCCGCATTTATTAAAATGGTTCGCGAGCTGATCGTGGAACGCATCAATCCGGAAACGCCGCGACGTTTCCTGGGCGCAAACGGAGCGCGCAGTAATATTTGTCACGCAGACTGCTGCAAGTTGGGATGACAAGACTTTCCAAGCGGGACCAACGCGCCTCGGCCGCCGACCGTGCGGAAAGGCTTTGCCTTTCCGATGAATGGCATAATTATTCTTTCATGAGGCTGCGCTTCATGAATCGGAGGCGTAGCCTCCAAACAACTTTAAAGAGACTCAACGGTAAGGCACAGCCTTACCGCACGGCAGACGGCGAAGCCGCTGCGACCTTTGGAGTGGCAAAAGCAGGTCCGATTAATTAACCAGAATTGATTTTGAAGTGAAACGCGTTGCCATCATTGGTGCCGGCATCGCCGGACTCGCAGCCGCGCACCGGCTGCTCGAGCGGAGCGCCGCCAACGAACAACTCGAACTACTCATTTTCGAATCGGCACCACGACTCGGCGGCATTATCAAAACCGACGAGCGCGACGGTTTTCTTCTTGAGCGCGGACCGGATTCCTTCATCACGGAAAAGCCAGAAGCCCTTGACCTTGCTCGGCGCCTCGGCCTCGAATCAAACCTGCTACAGACGAACGAAGAGCATCGGCGCAGTTTTATTGTTCGCGGCAATCGCCTTGTTCCTGTTCCGGAAGGGTTTCACCTAATCGCGCCCAGCCTGCTTCGTCCTTTTATCAATAGCGAAATCATGAGCTGGTCGGGCAAGGCCAGAATGGCGCTGGATCTTGTATTGCCGCGGAAGAACAGAAACGGTACCACAGATGAAAGTCTGGCCCAGTTTATCCGGCGAAGATTAGGTCGCGAGGCGCTTGAGCGTATCGCGCAACCGATGGTTGGCGGCATCTACACTGCCGATCCGGAGAAACTTAGTCTGCGAGCAACCATGCCGCGCTTCCTTGAACTAGAGCGCAAACATCGCAGCATCATTCGCGCGCTGCGACGCGAGGGCAGTGGACAGAAACCGGGGTCCCCAGCCGGACAGCCCGGTTGGGGTGGGATGGTTAACGAGAGCTCAACCGTACAGGGCGCACGCTACAGCCTGTTCGCTTCCTTTGACCGCGGTATGCAAGTGCTGGTCAATCGACTGGCCGCAAAACTTGCCACGACCGGAATCGCGCTGAGGACACGGGTAACATCTGTTGCTTTGAATCGAACAGTCAGGCAATGGCAAGTGCGCTCGGAAAACGGTTCCGCAATCTTTGTCGATGCGATTTGCTTAGCTGTTCCGGCGCACGTTGGCGCATCTTTACTGGCTGAAACTGACGTACTGCTCTCTGCGGGACTCAATACAATTTCTTACGAATCAACTGCGACGGTAAATCTCGCTTATCGCCGCGCGGACATTCCGCACGCGCTGGACGGATTTGGTTTCGTCGTTCCTTTTGTTGAGAAACGCTCGCTTATTGCCTGCACGTTCAGCAGCGTGAAGTTTGCGGGCCGCGCTCCACTGGATTGCGTTTTGCTGCGCGCGTTTGTTGGCGGCGCGCTGCAAGGCGAACTGGTTGAACTTGACGAAATTGAATTGCTTGCCCGCGTACGTGGCGACCTGCGTGACCTGCTGGGCATACAACGCCCACCTTTATTCAGCGAAGTTTCGAAGTGGCGGAAATCGATGCCGCAGTATGAAGTCGGACATCTCGAACGCGTGCAGCAGATTGCAGAACGCGTGGCGTCTCTGCCGGGCCTGGCACTTGCAGGCAATGCCTATTCAGGAGTTGGCATACCCGACTGCATTCGCAGCGGTGAGGCTGCCGCCGACTCTCTTTTCAACATGGTCCATAACGAATCCCTTAATAGTTGACTGCTCCTTCATTCTGGCGTAGAAGCAATTGCGCCACCTCAATAAATAGGAGTACTCGCCATGTCACACGGATCAGCCGAACCTTCAAAGATCGAGACCGAGCAGTTGCTGCGGCAAATGAATGATGAATGGACCAAGGCACTCGTACGCGGTGATGGCGAAACGCTCGGCAGCATAATGGCCGAGGATTTTTTCTTTGCCTATCCCTTTGAAGGCGACGATAAAGAACAGTTCATCGGTGACATCGCGTCGGGAGAGGTGAAGGTTGAATATCTCACTCGTGAAAATGTACGTGTTCGCGTTTGGGGCAACACCGCAGTTCTTACGGGCAAGGACTCAGCGAGGTGGTTTTATAAAGGCCACGACTACAGCGGACACTACAAGATCATCCACGTGTATGCGCTGCGAAATGAAACCTGGCAGCTCGTTTCGGTCCAGGCGTGCCCAATCTCATAACCGACCATCTTCCGCCAGCCGTTCGAGCCACGCAGCATTCGACTCGAACGAGGGACGAAATGCCTCTCGTGGCACTGTTGTTTCGATGTGCATATTGTCGTCAGTGTTGATGACTGCACCTGCGAGCGCGGGAGCCAACTGCTCTTCGTTGCACACATACCACGCTCTCACGTCAGCCTCGTTGTTTATGTTGACGCGAGCAAGCTCCGCCTTGATACGTTGGTCAGTGAGTCGCGCCCTAATCTTATCCAGCGTTAACGGTGTCTTGCTACCCAGCAGTATCAGGTCCTTGCCTTTTGTAGCGCCTCCCACTCGGAAGACCATCACGTGAGGGAAGACTTTTTGGTACGTTCCCAGGACCGAGCGTAAGCTCTCCGGTGACAACTGATAGATTTGGAGCCACTGAACAAAGACACCATCTCGGTTCAAGCTGTCTTTTCCCAGCTCAAAAAATTCCTCCGTGAAAAGGTTGGCGACGCCCGGCACCCATGGATGGCTGGGCTCACTGACTATCACGTCGTAGCGCGTTTTCGTAACCCGCAAATAAGTTCGCGCATCGTCGATTATCAAACGCATGCGCGGATCGTTCAGGGGCTGGTGATTAACATGTTCGAAGAAGCGAGATCCGTTTATCGTGGCCGGTTCCAGCTCCACGCACTCCAGAGACTCAATCGGTGACTGCAACATAGCACCCGCCGTAACGCCGGTCGCGTAACCAACCACCAAAGTCTGTTTAAGACTGGGGGCAACGAGCAGCGCCATCTGGCCCAGCATCACCTGGGTCGGCATGTCTTCGCGGTCAGACGCATTTGTCCTTCCGTTGATAGCCATCGAGGTGTTGTCCCAATCTTTGCGAACTGACACGGTCGACGTTGGGCCCTCTTCATACATTAGCAACGAATGCGTCTCTGGCCCCTTTCCTGCGACGGGATCCGCGCCCAAACCTTCACGAGTTTTTGCGAGCACCCGCACGAGAGTGTCGTAAGCACCAACCGAGAGATCGGCTGAATTCATTTTTGGTGCAAAGAAAAACATCAAGCCAATCAGGCACGCAGTTACCCCCGCCGCAATCAACCGCTGCTGACCTTTCTCCTTAACTTCGTCTTCAGGCTGATAAGCCATCCCAGCCAGGGCAACGCAAAGTGCGGCTGCGAAGAGGATGGTAAAGCGGGTACTTATCCTGGGAATTAAAACGAAACCCGCCCCGAATGCGCCGGCTATCGCGCCGATGGTGTTTACCGCATAGCTGCGCCCAACAAGACTCACGGCTGCATCACCTGGTGAGCTTGCGGCCCGGGACAGCACGAGCGGCATGACCGTGCCCATCAGAAATGCGGGTAACGAAACCAATAAAGCGACGCAAAGTATTTGCAGCATCAGCAATCCGATCCAACTGCTGATATTCAAGCGCAAGCCCGTGTTGATTAGGATTGAAGGGATTCTATTAGCCACAAGCAGACTTAACACCAGGCTAACGGCAGTCGCCGCTTCAACCTTGAAAAGGGTGTGTCGTAATTTTTCACCTTCCTCTTGACGTGCAATCACGTGAGCGCCGCCAGCCAGGCCGAGGAGAAAAAGCGCAACCACGATGCTAAAGGCGTAGGTGCTCGAACCGATAATCATGGTAAGCATGCGGGTCCAGGCGACCTGAGTGCTGAAGGTCACAAAGCCGGAAACAAACGCACAAACCATCCAGAACTTTGCCTCGCCCATCGATCCTTCATTCCCCAGCTCCTTGACTCCGTTTTTCTGATTACCTCCGACTGCGCGCGGCTTCGCGAAGTCCTCCTGAGCGAACCAGTCAACAACGATGGTGACGAGGCCAATGATGATGTTGACAAGCGCAGCAATGTAGAGGGTAGCCCGCACACCGAGACTGGGAAGCAGAACAAAACCCGCGATAAGGCTACCGAAAATCGCTCCGGCAAGATTACGTGTATAAAGCCTGGTGACCGACGTCGCTGCGGCATCCGCAAGCCGCACCAGCGCTGCCGAAAGTACCGGAAGTGTAGCCCCCATCAATGTGGTCGGAATAAGCAAAAGCCCGCAGGACAGCAGGAAGCGCAACAAGCTAAAGGTGAAAAAGCTGGGATGGAAATGCTGCCAGAGGATTGCGTAGAGATTCTCGATCAAGCCGAAGAGCGAGGGCACTGCAATCGCGTAAAGCGCAATTCCAATTTCAAGCACTCCGTATGCGCGCACCGGTCTCCGCAGTCTCGAACCGAGTCTGCCGGCGACTGCGCTGCCTAGTGCAAGTCCTCCCATGAAGGCAGCCAGTACGGTGCTTACAGCAAGCGTCGTCGCACCAAACACGAGGCCCAGCATCCGTGCCCAGAGCACTTCATAAATAAGGCCAGTCAGGCCAGACAGAAAGAAGCAAATGCCGACAAACCACATGCTGTCGGCGGAGTAGCGTCGAACGGAATCCGATTGAAACTCTAACGCGAAATTAGAGGCCATGGGACTCTCCCAGAAAGACTATTGTTCGAGATAATCCGTGAGATCGGAGGGCAGGAACTCTCAATATACCATTGACCGGCCGGAGAGTGGTCGACTATTTCAATGCCTGAGTGTTTGCCTGTTCGCGCTGGTATTTGGAGGCGTATTTCTGCTTTTCATCGCTCACCGCACACATGAACCTGGGTCATCGGTTTCGGCCGCTTAGATAGACCACGTAAGAAGCACGCCAGATCTGCGTCGGAATCGAGCCGGGCTCAACGCCCGTTAGGATGATTGCATAGTCTTCGCTCAGCACATTCTGCCTTTTATCCACATCGGCAACTGCACTCAATAACTCTGCTTGATTTTTCTCTTCAACTTTCGCCAGGGCAAGCCGGCGCAGGCACGCATAGAGATGGTTGGTGCCTGTACCATATGGCCCGAGCTCCGCACCCAACATCAATCTCACTTCGGCCCGTTCATCGATGAAATGCTTCAGCAGTGAGGCAGCCTGAACTACGCCATGCTCAAATCTGATATCGAATTCTTCGGAACTCGCCTCATCAGGCTCATTCGTATCAAGAATGATCGTTATCCGTCGCTCATCTTCCGCGGTGAATTCGCGCACGGTCAATTGCCGTGAACGTGCGGTCGCTTTCCAATCGATATGCCGCAAATCGTCTTGCGGCTGATAGTCGCGCAACGAAAAAAGATCCTGACCGAGTCCGCGGCGTGCGGACGCCATTCGACCGGCGAAGGTAGGCAACAGGTGTAGCTCGTCGCCGATCGGTTCCGGTTTTGGATATACGACAATGTCAACATCGCGCGCGCGCAGGCGGCGACGAAAGCGAAAGAATCCAAACGGAAACAGTGTCGATAGTTCAAACCCAGTGATCAGAACATGACCGCGTTTGGAAAATATTTGCTCAACGCGTTGCTCTGCGGCCGCGTGATGCGGCACGTAAGTGAAGTAAGCCAGGGACCTCTTTGAGAAACGCGGCGAGCGCCGCTTTCGCTTCGGCTGCGTAGGGTCGAATGGACCACGAGCGGCCACCAGGACGGAGAAGGAAGGCAAGAGGCGTTTAGCATTTCTTAGTGTGACAATTACCGGCGCGGCATCTGCAGCGAAAATGTGATCGGGAAAACGCGCCGAGACGATCAGGTCGCGCAAAGATGCGCGAGCTGCTGCCCCGCCAACAAAAAGAGTTGAGACCAGCAAAGAGAAAACCAGGAACAGGAGATTGTTTCCGGTGTTCCAGGCAGCAAAACCAACGATGCCAAGAATCAACAGGAAAATAAGGCCGCCGCTGGTAATTTCCACCGGCAAATCAAGTCGCATCACTTCCAGGCGAGCCGACTTTGCCAAGCGCGGCACGATGAAGATCAGCATTAGCAGCGCGATTATCAGCGACAGGATTGCGGCAGCCGCTGACAGCGTGGAGTTGTCACTTTGTCTGGCGAGAATAGTGACGAGAGCAGAAGCGAGGCCGGCGATGACAAGCAATGTGCCAAGTATTGCGTTGCGCCAGCGATGGAAGGATGAAGGATTACTCGGAAAGGATGAAGGCGAGGATGTTAGTGATGAAGGAGACAAGGTAGATGAAGGAGACTGGGACAATGATGAACGATTATTCAAGCGCTGCTCTTCCCTGCTCTTGTTCATCCTTCATCCTTCATCCTTTTCTACAGCGGCACGCTTACGGTTTTCATTATTTCGCGCAGGACAGCTTCTGCTTCCTCACTGCGCCGCATTGATGAAGAGAAACGCGTGCTGACGAGTATGCGATGGGCGAACGTGGGAATCACCAGGCGCTTAATATCGTCCGGAATGCAGAAAGAACGTTCTTCGGAAAGAGCCAGCGCCTGGGCCGCGCGAAACAAGGCGAGGGTGCCGCGCGGACTGACACCAAGATCGAGCATTTCAGATTCGCGTGTGGCGGCAACAATGCGCATCAGGTATTCAACCAGCGCGTCGTCAACCGAAACATCAGTCACGCTGCGCTGCAGTTCAACGATTTCCGCCGCTGTCATCACCGGCTGTAGCTCTTCCAAAGGGTCTCGGTACTCGCGGTCCCGCAGGATTTGTTTTTCGTCTTCAGTTGCGGGATAGCCGATGCGCAGCCGCAGCATAAAGCGATCGAGTTGCGATTCGGGCAGCGGATAAGTGCCGTGATGCTCGATCGGATTTTGCGTTGCCAGCACGATGAAGGGGGCCGGCAAAGGATGAGTTACGCCCTCGGCAGTGACATGACGTTCGGCCATCGCTTCGAGCAGCGCGGATTGTGTTTTCGGCGTAGTGCGATTGATCTCGTCCGCCAGCACGACGTTGGCGAAGATCGGCCCGGGCTTCCATTCGAAGACGGCGGTGTGCTGGTTGTAAACGGAGAGTCCAATCACATCCGACGGCAACAGATCAGAGGTAAACTGGATTCGTTGGAAGTTACAACGCAGCGCGCGCGCCATCGCATGGGCCAGGGTTGTCTTGCCAACACCCGGCACGTCCTCGATAAGCAGATGCCCGCCGGCAATCAAACCGACAATGCCCAGACGTACGGCTTCGGGCTTGCCTTTGATAACGGTCTCAATGGCCGTTTGCAGACGATTAATCTTCTCGACGGCGTCGAGGCTCGTCATCACTTCCTGTCCGTTTATGGTTTCGAGGCGTCTCATTAACTGGCAACCAATGGCCGAAGTGTCGTCATTCTACATGTTTAGACCCCACCATCGCACCCTGAAAGTCCGGGCTGCGTGCCTGGCCGCGAGAATCGCAGGCAACTTGAAACTGCATTAGCATGAGGTAGGCTCTGCCGTTCCGGTGCGCGGCAAGTCTCTGACTTGCCGGAAGGGTCAACTGGTCATTCAAGGTCTCTGACCATCAAAGCCGTCGGGGACCAGAACAACCGGAAGGCAAGGCCGGCAATCAAAGACTTGCCGCGCACCGAAACGGCCAAGCCATATGCAAGCACCACTGAAACTGCACCAGCACCGCCAACTCGCTAACATGACGTCGCTCGGCGCATGTAGTAAACTTGGCTCAACTCGAGTGACT
>JBDUCB010000272.1:0-5714 GCA_040003695.1 bacterium | reverse complement strand
GTAGTCAGTAGTCAGTAGTCAGTAGTCAGTAGTCAGTAGTCAGTAGTCAGTAGTTAGTGGTCAGTAATCAGTCGTCAGTCATTCGTGGTCAGAGGCGAAACTGCGGCAGCAATGAAATGGATCACCTCGCTCCAAAATCAAACTACTGACTACTGGCTAGTGGCTACTGGCTACTAACGAATCACGTATGCTTGATCATCACGCTTTCAATGATGTTCGCAACATTCTCGCAGCGATCGACTGCCGCCTCGAGTTTTTCATAGATTTCCTTCCACTTCAGAACTGTAAGTGGATCTTGTGCACCACGAAAAAGTTCGGCTATAGCCGCGTGATAAATATCGTCACCCTCGTTTTCCAAACGGTGGATTTCGACCAGCCGCTGCGTCACATTCTTCGGCCGTTTGAGTGTAGAGACGATCTCTTTCAGTTGGTCCGCCATGCGTTCGATAACGTCAGCGAAATCTCGCGCGTAATCGGTAATCTCGTGCACGTCAAAAATTATTATTGCCCGGGCAGCGTCGTCGATGAGATCGACAATGTCATCGAGCGCGGTCGACATGGTGTAAATGTCCTCGCGATCAAAGGGCGTGATAAAGGACTTATTTAGTCGGGTCGAGATGTTGTGCGTTAGTTCATCGCAGGCGTGCTCGAGTCCTTTGATCCGCTGTGCATACTCAGCGTAATCGCGGTTCTTGTCCGCCAGCATTTCCTTCAGCTCACGGGCCGCTGACGAAATATACAGCGTCATTTGCGCGAACAGATCGAAGTACTGCTCCTCGCGCGGTAGAAAATTTAGTAGACCCATATCGCAGTTCCTAACAAAAAGTTTTCAGAATTGAATGAGAGACGCGCAATATAGCCCAGCACTTGTTCGCTTGTCTACGCTAATACAAAATTGCGCCTTTGTGAAACTTTGCGTCCTACTTCGCGAACTTTGCGGTTGCTGCTGACGGTTTCACTGCAAACGACGCCAGGAACTCGCGAGGCACGCACGTAAACCGTAAGGACCGAATGCACGCACAACTCGCAAGATCCGACGGAAGAGTCCACGAAAATTACTATTTGCTTTCATGCCACACTGCCTGCCTTATTGCTGCCCACTTGCAAAAGCCGCTCACAGTCGTATATCAAGATATCTCGGATGAATGACAAAAATTACTTTTCGCAGGTTGTGGACGTGCTTCGCCTGGAGTCACAGGCAATTGCAGAGACGGCGGCACGTTTAAATGCCGCCGACGTGGAGCGGGTGATTGGTCTACTGGTTGCCTGCCCGGGCAAGATCGTTGTTCTCGGCGTTGGCAAGTCGGGCATCATCGCGCAAAAAATTGCAGCGACGATGACCAGCACCGGCTCAGCGGCAATTAACCTGCATCCATCTGACGCGCTGCACGGCGGCATTGGTATCATCAACTCCGACGATGTGGTTATCATTTTGAGCAATAGTGGTGAGACAGATGAACTCGTTCAACTGCTGCCGTACATCAAGCGCCGCGGTGTTCCCATTATCGCAGTGGTTGGCAATTCAAACTCAACGCTGGCCCGCCGCGCTGACGCGATAATCGATGGTTCAGTTAACGCCGAAGCGTGTCCGCTAAATCTTGCGCCCACAACCAGCACGAGCGTGGCCCTCGCCATCGGCGATGCGCTGGCGCTGACGCTGATGCAGGTGAAGGGCCTGACACCGGATGACTTTGCCATTAATCATCCGGCAGGCCAATTGGGGAAACGTCTTACCTTAACGGTTGCCGACCTGATGCATAGCGGCGGCGATAATCCAACCATTCGTTTGGGCGCGGAGTGGCTGCAAATCGTGAAAGCGATCAGCGACGGTGGGCTCGGGGCCGTGAACGTGATCGATGAGGCCGGAAAGCTGGCGGGTGTGATCACTGACGGCGACCTGCGGCGCGCGATTCAGCGGTTGGACCGTGGCCCACTGGAGAATCTCAAGTGCGACGCATTTATGACGAAGAATCCGGTAGTGGCCGAGCCGGGATTACTGGCCTATGACGCTTTGCGCTTAATGGAAGAGCGCAGTTCGCAGATTTCAGTTTTGCCGGTGGTCGATGCGAATCGAGTTTGTGTGGGATTGATTAGGCTTCACGACATCGTGCGCAGCGGGCTTTAAGATATTTGGCCGCAGATGAACGCGGATAAAAGCGGATCAGTGTAAACAATTAAGCAATAACTTCGGCCGCGCCTTGTATGCCTGATCTGCGTTCATCCGCGTTAATCTGCGGCTGATTAATCTTCAGCACCTCAGGCATATCGACAATGTCCCAGGCCGAACGCATGCGCAATAGTTTCGACATTAAACCGGCGTGCATGATATGGCCGCTGCGCTCTGCGACAACTTTTCCCACTATAGGCATCCCCAGTAACGCCAGATCGCCGATGATGTCCAGGATCTTATGACGAACAAACTCATCGCGAAATCGCAGTCCGGTTTCGTTGAGCATGCCGTTCGGCGTTAACACAATGGCGTTATCCAACGAACCGCCACGTATCAGATTCGCGCGCCGCAAAGCTTCAATCTCTTGAGTAAAACCAAACGTGCGCGCCGCGGCTATCTCGCGACTGAAAGCACCATCGCTTAAGTGCAGTGAAAATCTTTGCACGCCGATAAGCGGGTGAGGGAAGTCGATTAAGCAATCAATTTCGTAATGGTCACCAGGCTCAACGCTGATGCGCCGATCGCCCTGTTGAAACGAAACTTTCTCGCGCACCAGCAGCGCGCGGCGCGCGAGCGGCTGTTCGACAATGCCCGCCTGCTCGATCATTTCCGCAAAGACTTCCGCCGAACCGTCAAGAATCGGAATCTCCAGATTGTCGACTTCGATGTAAACGTTATCGACGCCCAGGCCGCGCAGCGCCGAAAGCAAGTGCTCGACGGTGGAAAGCATCACGCCGGTACGCATTAGCGTGGTCGCATAACCGCAATGAGCAACCGACTCAACCGTAGCGGGAATTTCAAACCCCCCAAGATCGGTGCGACGAAACACATATCCAGTGTCGGGTGGCGCGGGAGTTAAACGCACTTTCACCGGTACCGCCGTGTGCAGTCCGACGCCGTCTGTTTCGACTGAAGAACCGAGAGTAGTTTGCTTGATCAAGTGGCTTGTCAACTTTCCTTCGCGCGCTGTCAAGCTATAAGGGGGGCAACATGCATGCCGTTTGCAGAGGCCGGGAACTTAATACCTTCTTATTGTCCAGTGTTGCAAAGCTGCTACAGCCTGCTTGAATCTAGTGAAGTAATCCCACAGTCTCAATCGTAATCGTTGTTGCAAGAGTCCGTTAATTGACACTCAGAAAACGCCTCTCTATCATCGAAACACATGCCAACAAAGCAAGCTCCCGCTGGTAACAAACCAGTCGAACGGGTTTTTCTGATCGATTCAATGTCGCACATCTTTCGCGCATTCTTTGCGCCGATGGCGAATCGCACGGCGCCACTCGCAAACTCAAGAGGTCAGGTAACACAGGCCGTTTATATCTTCACAAACATGCTACGCAAGCTGCTGCAGGATGAGAAGCCAAGCTACATCGCAGCAATTTTCGAATCCGGCGAGAAGACCTTTCGTCATGAAACGTTTGCCGATTACAAAGCGAACCGGCTGGCAATGCCCGAAGACCTGGCATCGCAACTTCCATATATCCTTCGTTTATGCGAAGCCTTCAACATTCCGGTAATCAATGCCCCCGGCTTTGAAGCGGACGACGTCATCGGAACTTTGGCTGCCAGGGTTGCCGAGCAGGAACTTCAGGCGGTCATTGTTTCCAACGATAAGGACATGTGCCAACTAGTTCGCGATCCCAACATTGTTTGCATGCGGCAGAATTCGCAAGTCGTCAAGCGCAAGGAATATGTGCCGCCGATCGAATGGTGTGACGAAGCCTGGGTCGAGAAAAAATTTGGCGTGCCAGCGAAAAAAATTGTCGATCTACTTGGTTTGATGGGCGATTCGATTGACAACATTCCGGGCGCGCCCGGCATTGGATCTAAAGGCGCGGTGCAAATCATCACCCAGTTTGGTTCAATTGAGAACGCCCTCGAGCGCTGGGAGGAAGTGAAACATAAAACCTATCGCGAATCGCTGCACAAAAACCCGGACCTGATTCGCCAATCACGCGAGTTGGCGCGAATTCGAGTTGACCTCGATGTTGAGCTCGATCTGGATCAGATCAAAGCAAGGCCGCCTGATCGCGCGTTGGCGTATGAACTTTTTAGGGAGCTGGAATTCTCGGCGTTGACGCGCGAATTTGCCGATGGTGCAAGCAAGCCCGCGGCAGTCAGCGGCGCGATGAGTTACGAAATGATTGATTCGCGCGCGGCGCTGGATCGATTAATAAAAACTTTTTGGGACGCGGAAAGTGTCGCGCTCGCCGCGGCTGATTCAACGCCCGCGGGAACTGGTGAACAGCAGTGTGCGATTGATTATGACGCCGCCTCGGTACTGGGCTTTTCAACGGCGCCAGGCGCCGCGGCCGTCGTAGACCTCGAGGACTTTAAGGAGGGCCGCGAGTCAGCGATCACTGCGCTGCGGGAAGTCATGTCAAACGGACTAATCGAAAAGTCTGTTCACGATCTCAAACGCGCGATAGGTCTGCTGCGCGGTCTGGACATCACGCTCGAAGGCGTTAAGGACGACACATTTCTCGCTGCCTACCTTTTAGATCCTAGTCGCAGTAAGTATGAACTTACTGATCTGGCGCGCGAAGCTGCCGAAGTTGAAAAGACGGAAAAGCCCGCTGACGGCTGGACCGATGTGCATTGGGAAACCGCAGTTGCTGCCGATCTGACGGCGCAAACCGCACGCGTTCTACATCAGCGCATACTCGAGAAGAAGTTGGAAACGATCTACTCCGAAATGGAGCTGCCGCTCGCGCCACTATTGTTTCGCATGGAGCAAGCCGGTCTGAAAGTCGATCGCGCGACGCTTTCTGATCTTTCAAATTATCTCGGAATGGAGTTGAAGAAACTTACGGTCAGGATTTACGAGCTGGCCGGAAGAGAATTCAACATCGGTTCGCCCAAACAGGTCGGCGAAGTGCTTTCGGAGTTAGACATGAGTTCCGGCAGAAAGACTTCAACCGGCCGCATCTCCACCAGCAAGGCCGTGCTGGAAGAGTTGGCGCAAACCTATGAGTTGCCGAAGTTGATAATCGAATATCGCGAGCTGGACAAATTGAAAAGCGTCTACACGGATGCACTTCCAAATCAAATCTCGTCTGATGGACGAATTCATTGCCTGCTGAATCAGACGGTGGCGGCAACTGGCCGACTTTCTTCAAGCGAGCCAAATCTACAAAACATTCCCATTCGCACCGAGCTCGGCCGGCGCATCAGGCGTGCTTTCGTTGCCGAGAAGGGTTACAAGATAATTTCCGCCGACTATTCGCAGCTTGAGTTGCGTCTGTTGGCCCACATTACGCAGGACGCAGTGATGCTCGAGGCATTTCAGCATGGCGAAGACATTCACGCCCGTACGGCGCGGCTGGTGTTTGGTGCTAAAACTGATGCCGAACTTAAAGAGGCACGGCGTTTTGCCAAGATTGTTAACTTTGCTATCGCCTATGCCATTGAGCCCTGGGGCTTATCGCAGCGCGTTGGCATATCGCGGCAGGAAGCAAAGAAGGTCATCGAGGATTATTACAACACCTACAAGGGTGTGCGGCGTTACATGGAGGAGGTGCCGTTGCGGGCGCGTGAACATGGT
>JBDUCB010000355.1:0-5739 GCA_040003695.1 bacterium | reverse complement strand
CGGATGACATAACAGTAGCCGGTCGCTTTTTCTTTCTCTGCAGCGGACAAGCCGTTAAGCCAGGAATTGAATTCGTCTTTGGTGATGTCGTCCGGGTAGAAATTCGCGTGTGGCGGCTTCTCGCGCGGAACGCCTTCAATGAACGGCTCGTTGTTGTCGAGCCTTGACCATGGACCATCGTTGATTAGGAAATAATGCAGACGCTGGCGGCCAACGGCTGCTTTGTCTGCCTCGAGTTTGGCTTCCAAAGCGTCATTGCCGCTCCAGACCTGGCGCAGAAACAACGGATCCAGCAGTTTCGCCGTCGCGATAATTTTCGCAAGCGCCTGGCGATCGCGCGCCGATAATTTAGAAAGATCGGCAGCTAAAGTGGTGGGCGCGAAACGCGCAATCTTCTTTGCCAGATCCGGATCTCCAACAGGTTTCTTAATAGCGCGTCTTTGCATGCCGAAAATATTGACTATTAACAATGTCGATAGCAGCAGCAAACCAACAACGATTTTCATTCCATCCTCCAGAAGATAACTCAACAGGTTCAGAGTCCAACCTTCAGGTTGCTCTGGGAAAAACGTCAAGCTAAAGCTTGTACTCTGAGCTACAAGCTTTGCCGGTTGTTCAAGATCTTTACGAATGATCCCGAGCGCAATTCAGCCACCGTCAGTCCCGACAGTTCAATCGCCTCTTCTTCCGTTAATGCACCGCAATTAATGGCGCGCAGAAAGTAATTCAACAAGCCCTGGCCAGTAGCGGCATCGTCGAAAACATCGCCAACCAGGGTCGCTTTTGCCGCCTTCTCCACAAAATTCTTCAAACGCTCTGACGCTGCATCCAGGCTCTCCAGGAAGAATGAATAGACGGCAGCATAACGGGTCGGCAGTTGCGCCGGATGCAAGTCCCAACCTTGATAGAAAGCATTTTTAAGTGAATGTTGAATGTGATCGTAATGCAGCTTCCAGGCGCGCTGGACCACTTCGCGGTTTTCGCTGATCTGTTCCGCGGTCAAGGGCGTGCCACCTTCGCTGAAACGATGCGGCGCTACCGGCATGATGTTCGTGGCGCCGTCTGAAAGCCATATACCGGTGCCCGCAAACGAAACCTGCATCATGTGTTTAGCAAAGTCACAGGCCGGATGCATCATGTGCTGGTGCGCGGCGGTTATGCTGCAACTCGCGGTGTAGTCGTAGGTGCCGAAATGCGCTGCAATACATCGTCCGCGCGCGGCTGCCAGCAGTAAAGGCAGATTGATCTCGCCGCGATTGTTAATGATCGACTGCGTAGTTTCGATCATCATTTCGAGTTTCAGTGAGCCTGCAGCAAGACCGGTAGCTTTCTCCATCGATTCAAAAATGTCAGCAAGCGCACTGACCTGTTCAGGAATCGTGATCTTTGGCAAGGTGACGACGAAATTATCAGGTAACTTGCCTCCTGATTTCTCAGCCAGTGTCGAAACGAATATGTCCAGCGTGCGCATGCTGCGTGCCCGCAACTCTTCCGTAAAGGGCTTGATGCGAATGCCGATGAACGGCGGCAGCGTACTGTTCAACATGCCCTCGGCAACTTCCGCTGCGGCCGCGGCGGCATGTCCATCTTCCTCTTCATCCGGGCGATTGCCATAGCCATCTTCAAAGTCAATGCGGAAATCCTCAACGGGTTCGCGACGAAGTTTTTCGTTGACGCGGTTGTAGATTGTGTGGGCCAGCCACGCCACTTTGTTTTTCTGACGCACGGTCTCGGAATTGTTTTCCAGATCCGCTCGCAGGCCGTTGCCTTCATCCGCCGATTCCGGCAGTTGCTCCGCGCCGGCTAAACCAATCGCTTTCGCAAATGCGATAAAGTCCGGCGCAAACTGATCGAGCGAACGGCGTGCAAGCGCGCCCAGCCGCCCCGCCGAGTCAGATTTGAAAAGGTGCGCGCCGCCATACACTGTGTGGACCGGCTGGCGCTTGCCCGTCTCGCCAGGATAGTTGGCGGCAAACGTGTTATTGGCCTCGGCGAGTCGCGCCGTTAGATCGTGCAGAGAACTGTCGGATAGAGACGTTTTCATCAATCCCCTTCGAAAACGTATATGGAAAGTGTGAAAACGACTTTATTACAGGCATGCGCAAAGTCACAAGAGAGGAGCATGAAAATGAAGGGCTAAAGAAGACAGCATAAAGATTGACTCGACCCGTCGTGGGGATATAATCCACCCTATCCGGGTTGGTCCATCGCAACTTCACGAGGCGCTATTTGATTCCTGCAATCGTTTCTAAAAAGCCGAGGAGGTAAGTCCTATGGTAAACAGAACGAACAAGTCCCAAACCGCTGTATTAATATTTTCCACAAACCATCGCTTGCTTATTACAAAGACAGGCTGCGCGGTCGTCACCATTGTTCTGTTAATGGCGCTGACGACCTCATTAGCTGCGCAAACTTTTCGCGGCACCATCCTCGGCACTGTCAGCGACCCCAACGGTGCAGTTGTGCCTGGCGCTACCGTCACCGCAAGGAACATCGGCACGTCGATCGAACGAACAACCATCAGCGACGAGTTTGGCAATTACACGATTGCAGAGCTGCAGACCGGCACTTACGAAGTCAAGGTTCAGAGATCAGGATTTCAAACAGCGACTGTTACGGACGTTACTGTTGAAGTGTCCGGAGAGCGGCGTGTCGATGTGTCATTATCGGTTGCCGGCTCGGACACGGTTGTAATAGTTGCAGCCAGCACTCAGGTCGAAACAACCACCAACACGCTTGGCGGAACCATCAGCACGAAAGAAGTAGCAGACCTTCCGGTCAATGGTCGCGACTTCACAAAGTTTCTGGTGATGGTTCCCGGCGCGACCGGCGATCCATCCGGCGCGACCGATTCGCCCGGATCATTCGGCTTGTTCAGCTCCAACGGTAATCGCGGGCGTGCAAACAATTTCCTGCTAGACGGCACCGACATGAATGACGGTTATCGCAACTTGCCGGCGATTAACGAAGCCGGCGTCTTCGGCACTCCCGCCACCATCCTGCCCATTGAAGCGATCGCCGAGGCCGCAATACTTTCAAACTTCGAAGCAGAATACGGCCGCAACTCGGGCGCTATCGTGAACATCGTGACCAAGTCCGGCACGAACGATTTTCATGGTTCGCTATTTGAATTCTTTCGCAACAACGCACTTGATGCGCGAAACTTTTTCAACCCCAAGCCTGATCCCGAAACTGCGTTTCGCAATAATCAGTTTGGCGGATCTCTTGGTGGTCCAATCAGTCGCAACCGGACGTTTTTCTACGCTGCTTACGAAGGACAACGCGAGCGCGTCGGCCTGAACTCGACCGCGCGCGTTCCCGATCCGGGGGAAATCGCGGCGCTTGGCGGGCCGACGAATCCCGTTATCGCCCGGTTGCTGGCGCGCAATCCCTGGCCTGCGCCCAATCGCCCGCTGCCTTTGTTTGATAACACCGGCACGCCCAACCTTTTTGTGACCACGCGAGCATTGAACGACGTCGACAGTTTCATTGGCAAAATCGATCACTCTTTTAATAAGAATACTCAGCTCACCGGCCGTTATTTTTACGGCACCAGTAATCAATCCTTTCCCTTGGCAATTCTGGCGGGCAACGTCTTGCCGGGCTACAACACTGTCACGCCGACAAAGGTCCACCTGCTGTCGATCTCTTACCTGAAAATTATGTCGCCCACGGTGGTGAATGAAGTGCGCTTTGGCTACAACCGCTTCAAGGAGGGCTTCTTTCCCGAAGACCGCGCCTTCGATCCGGCTTCAATTGGGTTGAACACCGGCATCACTAACTCGCAGGATTTTGGACTGCCATTAATTCGGATTCATGATGATCTGGGCATCGCGAACATTGGCGCCACGCTTTCCGTGCCACGCGCGCGCACCGACATCAACTATCAATGGATCGACAACCTCTCGTTGAAGCGCGGGCGCCACGATGTGAAATTAGGCTACGAGTTCCGTCGTACCACGGTCAGTCAGTTCTTTGACGCCGGCTATCGCGGGCGTTTGGATTTCGACACATTGGGAGACTTTCTCGCCGGCAATCTAAGCGGTGGCCGCGCAGCACGCGGAAACTCAAACCGCAACACGTTTCAAAACTCATATGCCGGTTATGTACAGGATACGTTGCGCTGGAATTCGCGCCTGACTCTTAATCTCGGCTTGCGTTGGGATTATTTCGGCGTCATTGGCGAGAAGCACAATCTGCTGAGCAACTTCGATCGCGCCAGCGGTCTAGTTCAGGTTGGCTCTGCTAACCTGGAGCGTTTGTACCAGCGCGACTGGAACAACTTTTCACCGCGTCTTGGTATGGCTTGGGATTTAGGTGGCAAAGGTAAGACGGTGGTACGCGCCGGTTGGGGCTTGTTCTACGACGCGTTTTCGCAAGACTTCTTCGCCGGACAATTGCCTTTCAACACTTTCAATCCGGGTCCGGCTTTCAATCCGGTCGGCCCCTCACCGATATTATTTTCGTTTTCCACCGTCGGCACAATTCAGAACGGCGTGCCGATATTCAGCGGCTTCGGCGATTCGGACGTGTTTGCGGTCGATCGAAATCTGGCCACGCCTTACGTGCAAAACTTCAACCTAAATCTACAACACGAACTTTTCAAGAACGGCGTCTTGCAAGTGGGTTACGTTGGCTCGCACGGCACAAAGCTATTTCGCTATCGCGACATCAACCAGCCAGTCACTCCCAGCGTTTCATCGGCGCGGCCTTTTGATAATGGACCGTTCGCGCCTTCCGGCGGTACTTTTTTCTACGTCAACCAACTCGAGACCACGGCTAATTCCAGTTACAACGCATTGCAAACCAGCTTCACGCTGCGTAATCGAAGCGGCTGGTCTGCGGCCATCAATTACACCTGGTCGCATTCAATTGATAACGCGTCGGACGGGCAGGACTACGTCGCGAACGCAACGCAACCAGATAACAGTTACCGCGCAGATCTCGAACGTGGAAACTCAAACTTTGACAGCCGGCATCGCTTTGTGGCATCCGCCAGCTACAACATTCCCAATTTCGCAAAAGGCCATCCGCGATTGGGACAGGGGTGGCAACTAAATACGGTTGTCACGCTGCGCAGCGGTAATCCGTTTCACTTGACGCTATTTGATGATTACAACAACACCGGCGAGTTTTTCCCGCGCCCGGACATCGTGGGCGATCCTTATGCGGGCACGCATGCACCGGACCGGTTCATCAATCTGTCTGCGTTCAAGGTGCCATGTACTCTTGATCCGGCCGGCGATGGCAGCGCCGCTTCCTGTCTGCCGGGGACCTGGCACTTTGGCTCGCTGGGACGCAACGCGTTGCGTGGACCTGGTTACAGAAATGTCGACTTCTCAATCTTCAAGGACACGCCGATTACTGAGAGCGTGAAGATCCAACTGCGCGCCGAGATCTTCAACATCTTCAATCATCCAAACTTTTCGAACCCACTGTTGCCAAGCTTCGCGGCGGACTTTACTTCAACCATCGATCCGGTCACCGGGCGTGGTACCGGCTTTCTGCCAATAACGGTCACACCGGATGTCGGCATTGGCAATCCATTTCTCGGCGGCGGCGGCTCACGCAACATCCAACTTGCGGCAAGGTTCATCTTCTAAGGTCGTGCAGAACCGCGAGCAGTAGCGAGCGGATGCGATGCTCAACGTGAATAAAAACGGCCGCCGTCGATCATCGCGATGGTGGCCGTTTCATTATTTTGGTAGCGCATACGGGACTCGAACCCGTGATCTCTGC
>JBDUCB010000400.1:0-19426 GCA_040003695.1 bacterium | reverse complement strand
GCGCCACTATGAAGAACATCAAGCAGAATCTGTTCTTTGCATTTGTTTACAACGCGTTGGGTGTGCCGGTTGCCGCCGGCTTGCTTTATCCGTTTTTCGGTTTACTGCTGAGCCCGATGATCGCCGCAGTGGCTATGAGTTTTAGTTCAGTGTCAGTAATCGCGAATGCGTTGCGGCTGCGGAAAGCGCACATTTAGATTCTGTGAACATGCACCCTAACGCTTTAGCGCAAAGAGGTGTAGTATCAAGCGCGATCCGAAAGACAAAACTGAAAGCAAAGCGTGTCAGGAAGTGCGCGGTGCACTATCTGCTTATTAATTCATTACGAGGAGATTGAGGCATGAAATATTCGTTACGGCAACGGTTGATTTGTGCGTTTAGCGCCTGCTTATTGTTGGCGATTTTTGCGAATCTGGCGACGGCGCAAAAGAGTTCAAGACTGCAGGATGCGGCCCGCCACGCGCAGGAGGCGGCCGAAGTTTTTACGCAAATTATGAATGTGCGCGAGCGCGCTATTCCGAAGGAATTACTCGATAAAGCTGAGGCAATTGCGGTTTTTCCGGATGTCATCAAGGCGGCCTTTATCTTTGGAGGCAAGGGTGGTCAGGGTCTGATCAGCAAGCGTACTCAGAGGGGTTGGTCGGCGCCGGCATTCTTTAATATTGGTGGCGGCAGTTTTGGTGCTCAGATTGGAGCTACCAAAACTGACTACGTGCTGCTGATCATGAATCAGGAAGGATTGAAAGGCTTGCTCGAAGACAAGTTTGAGCTCGGTGGGGAAGTGGGCATTGCTGCTGGTCCGGTCGGACGCGAAGCAGCCGCTTCAACGAATACGACTCTCGATGCAGGGATTCTTTCATACTCACGTAGCAAGGGGGCTTTCATCGGTGCGGCGCTTAAGGGCGCGGTGATTAGTCCTGACAATCATCTCAATGAAGCGGTCTATAACATGAAGGCAAGCGAGGTGTTGACTGGAAAGTCGATGACGTTGACGCAGATGCCTGCCGGCGTTCGCATCTTTCCGCGCACACTTGCGCGTTACTCGGTACGCTAGAGTAAATCCGGGTAGCACAGGCTTTAGTCTGTGGGTGATACACGACACCACAGACTAAAGTTTTGCTACTCAAACAGAGACTGCAAGTCTATGCTATCGCGCAACAAACGACTTGACGCGTTTGTTAACGCGCCATAGAATGCCCGCGTTACCTCAAGGGGTCGTCCTGCTCTTCTTCATCGACGGCGCGAATTGATTGAACTGATGCTGCCACGCACTCAACGACAGAAAGAAATTCTCGACTACATCACGCGCTTCTCGGAGCGCCATGGCTATGAGCCGTCCTATGCGCAAATCGCGCGGCACTTTGGCGTGAAGTCGCGCGCCACGATCGCAAAACATATCGCAGCGCTAGAGCGTCGTGGCTTGCTGGCGCGCAAACATGAAGATGGATCGTTTGCTCTCAACGTGAAGGTTGACGATCCCGACGCGCTGTGTGAAGTGAAATTGTTGGGGCGAATTGCTGCCGGCGCTCCGCTCGATGTGGTCGAGTGTGATGAGACAGTTGCGGTACCGCGCTTCTTACTCGGGCGCGTGCGTCCTGAAAGAGTTTATGCGCTTAAGGTCAAAGGTGATTCGATGATCGACGAGCATATCTGCGACGGCGATATCGCGTTGATCGAAAACCGCACCGACGCCCGCGACGGCGAAATCGTCGTGGCCCTGCTTGTGGAGCAGAATCAGGCGACACTCAAAAGAATTTATCGACGAGGCGTCAACGTCGAGCTTCATCCCGCCAACTCTCAATTACAGCCATTAACTTTGCTCGCCAATCAAATCAGCGTTCAGGGCATTTTCCGGGGTCTGCTTCGTCCTACCGTCTGAATCGCAAAAAACCCCGAAATTATTAAGGAAAAGCGGATTTCCGTGACCGATCGTGTGTCTTTATGAAAGGGCTAGTTGGACCCCCGCAAAGGCATTTGGGCCGGCCGCTGAAGCCAGGTGTCTCGCGGGTAGCGACTGTTCGCGTCAATCAGATGCAACGTATATGCATGGCGCGATTTTGAAGAACGATGGGCCAGACTCTTGTGCGGCGACAGTCCGTTGAAGCAGGATCAAACTTCCCTTGCTTACTTCCAACGGGACGAGTCGATCGTCGGTCCCGGGTTTCGAATTCGAAAGTTTCAAACGGATTCGAAACAGTAATCATCGGCGCCGCGACCAATAGATCGCGGCGCTTTCATTTTGCTCGGTCAATGTTCAGCAGCTAGTACTCAGAACTCTTTTTCGACTCATTTCGTGGGCACTGGAAGCTGCCGGCGCGTCGGCGGCGCCGCCACCGGCTCATCTTCTTCCATGGAGCTCAGCACGTCGGTATAGATCTTGATCTTTCCCGCCTGTTTCATGCGCTGCGTAACTGCGGAAACATAATCATCAAACACCTGGTTTTGCCGTTCCCCAAGCATAGTTTGCGTCAGTTGTTCGCGCTGTTTGGCAAAGTCAGCCAGGTCCGCTTCGGTCCGCGTCTTCACGCCAACGATCACCCAGTTGTCACCAACTTTCACCGGCGTCCTGGTTGCTTCCCCTGTCTTCAAAGCATAGATGGCTTCGTCCAACGCCGGACTCGTGCCCGCCTTTCCTAAAGGCGAGCCAAGCTTGTAGCCGCTGTCAGCCCCAACTTCGAACCCTGCTTTCTCACCTGCAGCCTGCACATCGGCGGGCGAGTTCAATGACGCGGCGATCTCTTTTGCTTTCTGCTCCAGTTGCTGTTTGGCGCGCTCCTGCTTCAGTGCCTGCGCGACTTTGGTTTTGACTTCGTCGAAATCAGGGATGCGAGGTTCTCGCTTTTCAACCAGCGTCGGTATGGCGAAACCACCCTTGACGCCAGTTCGTTCACCGACGTCACCCGGATTATTTAAAGAAGCAACCACCGCTTCAAATTGCTGGCTGCTGCCAATTTCAGGAACATCATCGCCAGGTTTGATGAAACCAGTTTCCTTAACCATCTCCACCGGTTTCATGTTCGCCTCGGCCGCAAGTTCCTGGGCGACCTTCTGCACATCCTTCGTTTCCTTCAGCCGACTCTGGGCGCGTTCAGCAAGCTTCGCGGCAGCGGCGTAACCTTTGCGATTACGCAACGAGGCGAGGATTTCGGGTTTTGCTTCCTCAAAAGTTTTCGGGACTGAATCGCCGCGCCGCAGAATGTACCAGTTGCCGGCGTACTTAACAGGAATGTCGGAAACATCGCCCGGCTGCATATCGACCGTGCGATCGTAAAGAGCATCAATCCTGTTGGGGTTCTTCTTATAAGCGCGCGCCAGATAGCCACCGCTCTTCGCCGTAGGCGCGTCTTCGGAATTGCCCCGCGCCAGGTCGGCGAAAACTTTCTCACCAGTGTCCGGTCTTGCTGCTCGGGCTTTCTCAATCAGGTCCTTCGCTTTTTGTTCGACCTGCGCATCAAGATCTTTGTGCGCAACCTTCAAAACTATCTGCTGCACCTTGATGCCGGCCTCCTTGGCTTGCGGCGGCAGTTTGTCAAATTCGTCGTGCAGGTCCTTATCTGAAATTGTGATTTTGGCGCCGGCTTTTTCCTGACCGATGTAGAGGTAACGAATCTTTTTTTGCGGCTCCAAATAACGGTAGTCGGTTTTGTGCTGCTCGTAATAATTCTTGAGCTCGTCATCTGAAGGCTGAATCTTCTCTGCGAGCTTCTCCGGAGTTACTAAAATATAGCTGACGTCGAAATCGGTTTTCTTGCGTTTGTAATCTTCCTGCACCTCTTCGTCAGAAACTCTTACGGCAGCCGTTACAAAAGCTTTCAGTTTATCCTGCGCAATTTCATCGCGCACATTTCGCTCAAAAGATTCAAGGTCGCCATAACGCGCGGTCACTGATTCCTTATAGCGATCGAGACCCACGAACTGACCTGACGCGTCGGAAAACTGGCGGCGAATCTTTTCCGCAACCTCCCCATCACTGGCGCCGAGGCCGAGGCGGGTGGCCTCTTGCGATACAACGCGGTCGCGTATCAGTCCATCGAGAAACCGTTTATTGCCTCCCAGTTGCGCCAAACTAATGCGGCCGCCAAACATCTGCGTATAGTTATCTTTGAGCTGCGCCACCTGGGCCACAGTAATTTCTTCGCCATTGACCTTGGCTATTACTTCAGTGTTTTTGGAAGGTTCAACGTTATTTGAATTCCTTCCCGGCGCGTAAAAGACAATGAGACTGACAGCCATCAACACGGCAAAGCCAATAATGATGATGCTGCGGGTTCGTTCCATCCGCCCTAGTTGCTTAAGCATTATTTCTACCTCACTTGCAAATGGCGGATTGTAAAGGACGAACAACCGCACTGCAAACGGGGATGGACGTTGGGTGTTGGGTGACGGGTGTGGGGTGTCGGGTGTCACCACTCGCCACCTGTCACCCGTCTCACCTGTCACCCGTCACCCGTCTCACCCATCACCTGTCACCTGTCACCCGTAACCTGTGCTATTTTCTTTAATCAATGGACTCGATTAGTAGCACGGCGGGCTTATGGATCGGATTCTCAGTGTTTATCCTGCTTATGTTGAGTCTGGATCTCGGGCTCTTCAATCGCCGCGCCCACACCATCAAATATCGCGAAGCGGCCATCTGGAGCGGCATCTGGATCGCGCTGGCGATGGTCTTTGCTGCCATCGTCTTTTATTACCAGGGTACCGCGCGCGGTTTGGAGTTTGTTACCGGCTACCTGATCGAGTTGTCGCTGTCGGTTGATAACCTCTTTGTCTTCCTGCTGATCTTTTCCTATTTCAAGGTCCCTTCAAGATATCAACATCGCGTGCTTTTCTGGGGTGTGCTGGGCGCGCTCGTCATGCGTCTCACAATGATCTTCATCGGCGCAACACTCATCAGGAACTTTCACTGGATCATCTACATCTTCGGCGCCTTCCTGGTTTACACCGGCATCAAAATGTTTACGCAGGAAGATAACGACTTCCAACCGGAAGACAACGCGGTGGTTCGAGTGGCGACGCGCATTTTTCCTATCGAGCGACGCTACGATGAAAAAAGATTTTTCATTAGGAAGAATGGAAAACTTACGGGCACACTCCTGCTTTTGGTGCTGGTAATTGTGGAAGTTGCCGATCTGGTTTTTGCAGTGGATTCAATACCGGCGATCTTCGCCATCACAACCAACGCCTTCATTGTCTACACCTCAAATGTGTTTGCCATTCTCGGTTTGCGCTCAATGTACTTTCTGCTGGCCGGCGTGGTGGAAAAGTTTCACTACCTCAAGATTGGCCTGGCGATAGTGTTGACGTTCATCGGCGCGAAGATGCTGCTCGTGGCTGTTCACATTGATATTCCTATTTGGATTTCCCTTGTGTTCGTCGCCCTGGTATTGCTTAGCTCCGTTGCCGCCTCACTCGTTTGGGCCAAGCACGCCGACACAAACATTGAAGTTGACCTGCCGGAAGATTTCGACTCCCCTTTCGAAGACGATGAAGACGATAAGGAACACCAGTGAAAACACACTGCTTGAACGCTGTCCAGCGGCTGTGTTAAATTCCAAGTGACGGTCAGAGGCTTTGAAATGAATGGTTTGCCGCTGACTCCGCCCGACTTCTTCACACCTTTTGCGAGCGCCGGCGCGTTGCCTGATTTGCGGATTCAATCGCCAGCGCCCGTCACGTTTTTGCAGTTGCCCTCAGTTTTAATTAGCCCAGAAACATGGTCAAAAAAACCCGTCGTTTTGTTTTTGATTGGTGGGTAGTACAGAAGCGCATTGTCTACCTCATCATTGCCGTCATTGCTCTTTGCGGGCTTGCCGGCGGCGGCGCGCTCTACGTCTGGAAGTATGGCAATCCGCTGCGGAATGTGGGCACCGGCACGAAGCTACCGTCCGGCGCGCGCTTCATTTCGTTTGAAGGGGACGTGCGCGTCATCCGCGCTGCCACACGCGAGACGATCACACCCGGCAGTGATACGGAACTCTATCCCGGGGACACGGTGCAAACCCTTGCCAGCGGGCGCGCGCGCGTCAGCATGGCCGACGGCTCGACGCTGGTGGTTCGACCCAACAGCACCATCATCGTGCGCGACAACGCCAGCGAAGACGATGGTAGGAAGACAAACGTGCACGTCGTGGTGGACAGCGGACAAATGTACGTGCGCACCGAGCAACAGCCCGAAGGCACGAACAACGTCGTTGAGACGCCGAAGACCAAAAACAAACTGGGAGAGCAGACGGGCGCCAGCTTTGGCGTTAACCCGGAAGGCACGGAAGAAATCCGCGTCAACAGCGGCGCCATCGAGACCACTAACCGCAGCGGCGATAAAACGACCTTGCATGGCGGCGAGTATGTGTCGGTGAACCCCTCGGGAACGATCTCGCGGCCGCAACGGTTGCTGGACATCCCGGCGCCATCCGAGCCGCGCGATCTCGAGCGAGTTTTCGTTGGCGACAACGGCGCGGCAAATATTTCGTTGAAATGGCAACGGCCACAGTCGGGCACGGCCGCGTTTTATCGTGTTGAAGTCGCGACTTCCCCGTTCTTTGTAGCGGATGGCAAAGTGATCGAGCGCGACCAACTCGCTTCGAATGAATTCACGGCCAGCGACCTGCGTCCTGGAGTTTACTTCTGGCGCGTGCGCGCGACCGCTTCAAGTGGTCAAGCCAGCGACTGGAGCGAGCCCAAGAAATTTATTATCGCCAACCGCGGCACTGGTTCGCGCGTTACTGTTTCAAACCTAACCGCGGAACTACTGGGCGGCAATGTCTACTTAGTTAGCGGCCACTCGGAAGTCGGCAACACGATACGCGCAGCCGGTCGCGATACGTTGGTGGCTACCGATGGTTCATTTCAACTACAAATTACGGCGGCGCCCGGAACACAGGAAGTTGTAGTTGACGCAGAAGACCCGCGTGGCAATAGCAGTCAATATCGAGTAACGCTGTCAGCGCCCAACGCGCGCGGACGCAGCTAACTAATTTTGGTTTCTTTATGTCGAGACACGTCATCCTATTAACTGACGCGCACGAAGCCCCTGCCTACGAGCTAATCGAAGCACTACGCCTGGCCGGCGTGCAGACATTGATCGAAGGTTTGCGCGAGGCTGAAATCAACGCTGCTTTAATTCGTCGGCGCGAGGCAGCAGGCACGAGCGATCAAATTCAGGAAGCACCGGTCGCAATACTTTACGAAGTGTTTACCGGCGCGGACACCGTCGAGCTTCATGCGGCCATGGATCACGCGAAAACGTTTTGGCCGGAGATACCGGTGATTGCCTGCCGCCGGCATGCGAGCGGCTTTCATGGCTTCAATGTGCGCGGTCTCGACGGCGCAACCCTCAAACGGCTCGGCTTTCGCGCTATTGCTGACAAAGCCGCGCAATTGCCTGCAATTTTGCGGGAAATCGAAGGCCACGGCGTCACGGGAGACTTAAAATTACCGGATACAATCAGGCCCGTAACCGAAGCTGAATTCGCCTCGCTGCCCACCAGCATGAAGGCGCCGGGCTTGCGCGCAGCCTTTGATCTTGTTTCTTCACTTCACTTCATCGGCGATCAGGGTGACGCCGCAAACGTTGCACTCAAGAAACTAACCGCGCTGGTGAAAGCTGACCATTGGACCATCTACCTGCTCGCGGAAGCGAAGGGTCCCGAGCAGGCAACGTTGGAAGCCATAGCTTCGCTGAAGCCGGCAGAGAAAACCAAAGATGATGTTCGCGACGAATGGCGCGACCTGTTGCTGGCGGGAGACGACCTGCGTACGGGCGGTGAATCTAAAGTGGCGAAGCTTGCCTGCGCCGGCATGGGCACGATCAGAAAGAAAGAACACGGGCAATACGTTGTGGCCGTACCACTGATTTGTGGCGAACGGATTCTGGGTGTGCTCGAAGGCAAACGCGGGAAAAATTCCTTTAAGAAAACTGAGTTAACCCTGCTTGATGCGCTGGCCTTGCCGATCGCATCGGCGCTGGCAAACGCGGTGCGCATCGGCGAAGCCGAACGGCTTTCGCAAACCGACGATTTAACCAAATTACATAATGCACGCTATCTACGCCAGTTTCTTTTGAATGAGATTCGCCGGGCACGCCGTTATGGGTCCAGCGTCGCCGCTTTGTTTTTGGATCTTGACGACTTTAAGCGTGTTAACGACGCGCACGGACACCTGGCTGGTTCGCATGTGCTGATGGAAATGGCGGGCGTTATTCTCTCGTCGATACGCGACACGGACGCGGTGGCTCGTTATGGCGGCGATGAGTTTGTCATCGTACTTCCGGATACGGGAATCGAACTCGCCGGTACGGTGGCCGAACGAATTCGCGAAAAAATTGCGAACCATTTTTTTAACGGCGGCAGGAACTTGAAGCTGTCGTTGACCGCCAGTTTTGGCGTCGCCGCTTTTCCCGAACATGCGTCTTCGCCACAGCAGTTGATCGCCTGTGCAGACACGGCCATGTACGAAGCGAAGGCCGCAAAGAAAAATTGCGTGCGCTTTTCACCACTACTGCGAAGGGAAGAAAAGGTCGGTAGGGACGTCGACGTGCGGGCGACTATTCTGGACGCCGACGAAGGAAAGGCCTTTTCTTGATGGCGCAAAGATCGAAGTTCGGTTATCTTGTTAGTTCGGAGTTGGTTTAAGGTTTCCGAGGTAAGTTGTAAGTGGTAAATGGTGTTTGGGCTCTCCAGAATTTCAGCCCACTTCGCGACGCCGGTTCAGGTCAGTTGCTATTGCCGCTCACAGCCTTGCCAGTTGCCACCCGCCGAGGTTTCTCGTTTTCATAACACTGGAAGTGAACAATTAAATGGCTCTTAAATCGATTTTTAGTCTGTTTTCCAGCGATCTGGCTATCGATCTGGGAACAGCCAATACGCTGGTCTATGCCAAGGGACGAGGCATCGTCGTTTCCGAACCCTCGATCGTGGCAATCAACAAGGTCACCAACCAGGTAGAGGCAGTCGGGCGCGATGCGAAAGACATGCTGGGCCGCACGCCCGGCAACATTGTCGCCATACGCCCGATGAAGGACGGTGTGATCGCCAATTTTGAAGTAACTGAAAAGATGCTTCAACACTTCATCCGCAAAGCCCACAACGGCAAGACCTGGGTGAGCCCGCGAGTTGTAATCGGCATACCGTCAGAAATCACTCAAGTCGAGCGACGTGCGGTTGAAGATTCGGCTTATCGCGCCAAGGCGTCGGAAGTTTACCTGGTTGAAGAAGCAATGGCTGCCGCAATCGGCGCCGGCCTGCCGATCACCGAACCGCACGGCAACATGGTCGTCGATATCGGTGGCGGTACCACCGACATCGCGGTAATTAGTTTGAGCGGTATTGTTTACTCGCGGGCGGTGCGGGTTGCGGGTAACGAGATGGACGAAGCGATCATCTCCTACATCAAGCGAAAATATAACTTACTGATCGGCGAACGCACTGCGGAAGCAATCAAGATTGAGCTTGGTTCAGCTTATCCGCTAGATGAGCCGCTGTCCTATGAAGTGCGTGGTCGCAACCTGATTGAAGGAATACCGAAAACGATCACGATGACGGACGAGGAGGTGCGCGAAGCACTGGCCGACTCTGTTTCGACCATCATCAACGCGGTGCGCGTCGCCCTGGAGCGTACGCCGCCGGAACTTTCCGCCGACATTGTGGAACGCGGCATCGTGCTGACGGGTGGTGGGGCGTTGCTTAAGAACCTGGACAAGCGTCTTTCGATTGAAACTGGCTTGCCGGTGTCACTCGCTGACGATCCGCTGGCGTCAGTGGTGCTGGGCACGGGCAAGATGCTTTCCGACTTTGACCTGCTCAAGCGGGTGAAGTGGGAAAATACGATGACCAGCGGCATGTAAGAAGCACGTAAATCGTGAATCGTAAATCGTGAATAGCAAAACTTTTCCTCTTTGAAAGCTCCGGAACCCTCCGGGGGCTCCAGACCTCTTCCGATTTTCTTTTTCTATTCACGATTTGCGATTCACGATTTCCTATTACCGCCATGGCTGCCACTCGCACGCAAAGAGAAATTCGCCAGAAGGCGCCCCTGTGGCTGGTGATGCTGCTCTTCACCAACCTGATAATTATGGCTGTTGACGCCCGAGACAATGCCACCAAGCAACGGCTGTTTCGCGTTTGGATCCAGGCGATGGCCTCGCCGGTGCAGGGCGCCTCGTCACGGGCCAGTGGCGCCGGCAGCGGATTTATTCGCGAGATCATTAATTTTCGCAGCGCCGCTGCTGAAAACACTCAATTGAAAGAAAAGCTTTCCGCTACGGAGATACAACTGCAAAACGCGCGGCAAGCGGCAGAAGAAAACGAACGACTTAAAGGTCTTCTCAATCTCAAACAACAAACCGGTTACGATCAAGTAGCAGCACATGTTATCGCGCGGGATTCTTCGGTGTGGTTCAACACCGTGACACTGGATCGAGGCACGTCTTCTGGTGTGGCGCTGAACATGCCGGTTGTAACCGCCGGTGGAATCGTGGGACGTGTAATTGCCGTTAGTCCCTGGACCGCGCAAGTAATGGTGGTGACTGATGAGAAAGCCGCGGCCGGCGCCATTGTCGGCCAGCTGGGCGGGTCAGGAGCTCTGGGTTCGGTTCGCGGGACCGGCGAGAGTGGGTTGGTCGAGATGCGTTACGTTTCGGGATTACAGAAAGTAGATGTCGGGGACGCGATAATTACGACTGGGCAGGACGGGATTTATCCGGCGGGACTCAATGTCGGTGAAGTGGTCGAAGTAAAGCACGGCACCGTTACGCAACCGCACCAGATTTTCATTAGGCCAGGGGCAAACCTGGACCAACTGAAAGAAGTTGCTATTTTGCTTTATCATGCGCCGCAGCGGCCTGCACCTGAACAGACTCTGCCAAACGTAGATAAGGTTAAGAAGCAGTAAAGAGTGAACAGTGAAGAGTGAAAAGTACTTTTTCACTTTTTACTATTCACTTTTCACTCATCACTCTTTTGTAATGCCCCAACTTAAGATCGCAGCCGTTCTTGCGCTAGCTATAATTCTACAACTGTCATTGCGAGCGGTCTGGCCGCCGCTGTCTTATATTGACTTTCCTTTGGTCGTAGTTGTTTATATCGCTTTGCAGCGTCATGCCTGGCAGGCGCTTTTTGTCGGGACAATCGCCGGGCTCGCGGTTGATGCAGCCAGTGGCGGACTTATGGGCGCCGGCGGCTTTTCAAAGACGCTGACCGCCTACGTAATTTATTTCGCGGCAACGCGCGTTAACCTTGAAAACGCCCTGCTACGAATTCCAGTGCTGGCTGCGGCGACCGTGCTCGACTCAGCGGTTTATGTCTTCTGGCACCGGTCGCTGGGATATGCGCCCAGCGTTCCATTCGTGCAAACGGTGTCTTATCGGTTGATTGCCACGACAGTGATGGGAACATTTGCGCTTTATTTGCTGGACTCGATTTTTACTGAAGGCGCGCGCCAACGCCGCACCTTCGCAGCCCGCCGCAAAGGCGCGCGACGAGTGACAGGCTCACTCGGTAGAAGATGAAGACAGACAGGTGACGGGGGATCGGCAATCGTCTTTCTCCGGTCATCGGTCTCCAGGCATCGGCCAGTTTCTGAAATCATGAAATTCGAAGACTCTTCACAAAACCTACGCGGTCGCCTTTGGCTGGTTCAGATCTGCGTCGTGCTATTGCTGACGGTGCTCGGCGTCAGGCTCTACTACCTGCAATTGGTGCGCGGTCAGTATTACGCCGAGATTGCGCAGAATCAGCGCATCAGGTTGCTTCCCATACCCGCGACGCGTGGGGTGATATTCGATCGCGATGGACATCCGCTGGTCGACTCCCGTCCTATTTACAACGTCATTCTTTCACGCGAAGACCTGCGCGGCCGTAATCCGGTGACGCTGGTAGCACCGCTCGCCGATGCGCTGATGGTTGATGGCGATATTTTGCGCGACCGCTTTCAACAGATCGCGTCTCAACCAGCCTTTGAATCTATTCTGGTGAAACAGGACGCGTCGCAAGGAGACATAGCCTGGGTTGAAGCCCATGAACTCGAGTTTCCCGAATTGCGAGTTGAGCAACAGCCGCAACGCCGCTATCCGCCAAACGGATTGTTGGCCCATGTGCTTGGTTATGTTGGTGAAGTCAGTCCCGACCAGTTGAAACTAAACAGCTACAAGGACAAAGGACTAAAGCCGGGCGATTTAATCGGCCAAAGTGGTTTGGAACAAACTTACGATGATTATTTGCGCGGCAAAGACGGCTATCGAAAAGTAATTGTCGATAGTCGCGGGCGCATTCAGGATGAAATTGAGACGATCGCGCCGCAGCCGGGCCAGGATTTGGTTACGACGATCGATTTAGATCTACAACTGGCCGCCGAAGAACAACTGCGAATTTCCAGCACGAAACGCGGCGTGATCGTGGCTTTGGATCCAAATAACGGCGAGATTCTGGCGCTGGCCTCGGCGCCCACATTCGATCCCAACCTGTTTTCCGAACGCATTGGGACCAAAGAGGGGCGCGCCGAATATGCAGCTTTGCTAAACGATCCGGACAAACCGCTAATCAATCGTGCGGTGCAAAGCCGCTATCCACCGGGGTCAACGTGGAAGGTGCCCATGGCCATCGCCGGATTACAGCAGGGCGCAATCACGCTGGATCATTCCAATCTTGTTTGCGGCGGTGGCATTCTAGTGGGCAACAAGTTCACGCGTTGCATGGGCAATCACGGCACGCCCGATCTGAAGACGGCAATTACGAGATCGTGCGACGGTTATTTCTATCGGCTGGGTTTGAAAATGGGCATCGCCGGCATCATGGCCATGGTCGACGAGTTTGATTTGAATAGGCGAACTGGAATCGACATCCCCAACGAAGTAACCAGCCTGACGCCGTCGCCTGAACTCAAGCAACGAAGCCAACCTCAGAATCCCGATTGGAAAGACATCGATACCGTCTATGCCTCTTTCGGTCAGGTCTATGACATCATCACGCCGATTGCGCTGCTCCGCACAATTGCAGGTATCGGTATCGGCGGCAGACTTTATGTCCCTCATTTATTGAAGGAGCTTCGGCCGGTGGACGCGACTGGTCCATTCGAACTTCGCGCCGGTCGCTTATTTCAACCGATTGACGGCGCGCGGTTGAATCCTAAACGAGTTTCCATTTCTGAAGACTTCCATCATCTAGTGGTCGAAGGAATGTGGGGCGTTGTCAATAACGGCGGCACTGCTGCGGCAATTCGCATGGCCGGCTTCGACATTGCCGGCAAGACAGGAACTGCGCAGGTCGTCGGACTCGGCAAAGACACCGGCAAGAATAAAGATCATTCCTGGTTCGTGTCTTACGCGCCTGCTTATAAGCCTGAGATCGCGATGGTGGCATTGATCGAAAACTCGGGCTTCGGCGGTCAACATGCGGCGCCTGCCGTGCGTCGCGTTTACGATGTTTACTATCGCAAGACCCGAAACGAAGAACCGCCGGGCGCGTTGCCGGTGGCAAAGACACCTAAACCCGAAGATAAGACTCAACCGAAGAAAGCGCCGACTGAGATCGCGCGTAACCAGTGAAGAACGCTTCTGACTTTCTGATCTCTGACTTCTGACTTCTGACTTCTGACTTCTGACTTCTGACTCTGCCCTATGGTTGCAATCATTCAAAAAAGAGGGCTGCGCGACTTTGACTGGCTGCTGGCAATACTGGCGATTGGCATCGTCTGCTTTGGCACCATTCAAATTCGTTACGCCCAACCGACTGAAAACTTTTGGGTGAAACAACTGATAGGCCTTGGGATTGCGATCATTGCAATGCTGGCCATCGCCTTCAGCGACTATCGCAAACTGCTCAACATCGCTCCCGCGTTCTACGTTTTCGGTTTATTGCTGTTGGTGATTGTTCTGGTTCCCAGCATCGGGCTAAAAATTAACGGACAACGCGCCTGGATCAGGGTTCCGGGCATTGGACAATTCCAGCCATCCGAGTTTGTGAAGGTCACCACCGCAATGATGCTGGCGCGCTATTTTGGCAAGCATCGCACCAGCGTGCTAACTCTGAAAGAACTAGCAATGGGTGGCGTGATTCTTGGTATGCCGATAGTTTTGATTTTACTTGAGCACGACGTGGGCCAGGTGCTGACATATCTGCCGATACTTGTCGTGGTGCTCTTTTTGTCGGCAATAAAAATGCGTTTCGTGGTGGCGGCGATAGTGCTGGGCCTGGTGCTGCTGCCTTTTGCGTATTGGGTCGGAGTCAAAACGCACTTAATCAAGAACTATCAGCAGGAACGCATCAACGTAATCCTCGATCCGGAAAAAGCAGACCGCCGGGGATTTGGTTACAACACCTGGCAATCGATCCTGACCGTCGGTGAAGGCGGCTTGCTTGGCGCCGACAATTCCGGACATTCACAGAGCAGTCTGAAGTTTTTGCCTGAGCCTCATACAGATTTCATCTTTGCCGTCACCGCCGGCAGCGCCGGCTTTGTCGGCTGCATCATTGTTTTGTTCGCGTACGTGCTGTTACTTTCGCGTTTGATATCAGGCGCAAAGCGCGCGCCGGATCGCATGGGCATGCTCGTAATCATGGCCACTGTCGGCGGACTCACCTGCCAAATCTTTATCAACGTGGGGATGGCGTTGGGTATCCTGCCGGTGATTGGCGTGCCGCTACCGCTGATGAGCGCCGGACTGGCGTCACTGATTGCCACCTTTATCGCCATCGGCTTCGCTATGAGCGTGCAGTTGCGAAGGTTTGTAAATTAGGTCTAGTGCAAACTCTGAATTCGAGAGCATTGTACCGCGATGCCAGTTATTAGCCGCAGATCTTCGCGGATGAACGCGGATCAGGCAGAAATTGACATAGAGCATTTTTGGAAGGCTTTTTTCAGATTCGCGTAATCCGCGTAAATCCGCGACTAATTTTCTGGGGCGGAACAAACAACAGCCTTAGCAGATTTCGCGTTTGCCACATCTTCGGTTTATACTCGCCTTAGCTCGCCTCTGCGGACTTTTCGTTTCAGCGTTAAGAAACTTGGAAAACAAGCAAGCAGCACTTCGAACTCCTGGACGAGTACTGTGCTCCCGACAAGCGAGTTACGAATTTTATCGTCGTCCGAATGCGTGACGATGTACCGATCAACTTTTTAGCAAGCCGCATTGGCGATTGACGCCAATCAAGCGTGCTACGACAGTAGAGTCCTTTGACAACGAAGAGACCCAGTTGCCACTGCCACTTCTTTTAGTGATTGCATTGCCGCTGCGGATACCGCGTTGTTGCAAGTTTTGCTGGATGCCAGTTTTACTGGCTGCGCGCGGCTAGTTAGGTTTCTTTTTGAATAGTTCCACGGTACGGCGCGGTCTGGTTCAAACCTGTCCAGATCAATCGCCCCAGCGAAATTCCATTCTCTTCCGGCCACACGGCAAGCTGTTTCCTTCCCTGCCCGGCGGTTCTGGAAAAATTCCCATCAATTCAACTTACAGCGTGACGCCGAAGCGTCCCGTTAACCAATGTTCTGCGCGCCTCGCCCAGTTGCTTGAAGCGCGCGCAGACCACGGCACAATTTTTCATAGCGTATATGGATCAGTAAACCTGGGTCGCCGCACGCTGCTGGGCTCAGCAGGCTTTCGCGCAACCGATTCGGTGCAATGCGGATCCGACACGCTTCAGGAGATCACGAGTACACAATGGCAAAAGAATTAATCGTCAGCGTCAATGGACGCGAAAAGAAAATAGCGATTATTGAAAACGAGAAAGTCACCGAGTTTTACATTGAGCGCGGCGAGGGCAATCAGGGCATTGTCGGCAACATCTACAAAGGGCGCGTGATGCGCGTTCTGCCCGGCATGCAATCGGCATTTGTCGACATCGGACTTGAGCGCGATGCATTTCTGTATGTGTCAGACTTTTTCGATGAGGAAGAAGAGTTTGAGCGCATCGTCATGGACAAGTCGAAGAAAGGCGAAGCCGAAGATGCGCAGCGCATCGCGGCCGAGCAGATTGCCCTAGGACGCGTCGAGCGCGAGCACCAAATGGAAGCGACGCAGGAACGGGCGGAACCTCTGCAAGAGATTGAAGCGTCCGCGCCGCTGCTCGAAGCGGAATCAATTGAGGACGCCGACGACGCAAATAAGCGCCGCGGGCGAAGGGGACGGCGACGAGGACGCGGCAAGGAAGATTCTGACGTCCAGACCGAAGCCGCCTTTGAGCCCGCCAGAAAACGCATCACGCCGGAAGATATTGGCACGCCGTTCGTTGCAGCCGATCCTTCAATTCACCGTATCGTTGATGAAGAGGAAACAGCCGCCGTTAACGGCGAGATGTTCAAAGATGCGCGCCTGCAGGAGCGTCTGTTTGATCAGATTCATGCAGTTGAGTTCAATCTTGAAGACGACTTTCGCACGGCTGAAGTTGGTTCGCTCATCTCGTCTTCAGGGCTTCGTGATGATTCGTTTCAACGAGTAGCGGACGAGGAAGATGATTCAGCAAGCGTTTTCGACGTTTCACCCCGAACGCGCGAGCCGATTGCCGCGCACATTCAGGGTTTCGTCGACGATGTCGCTGAAACCACGCTGCAGGCCGGCGGATTTCACCGCGTGAGCGACGACGAAGAAACCTCGAACGAGTCAATGGCAAGTGACGCCAGCGCAGCAGAAGAATCTGAGACAACTGCTGCCGGGCGAACTCCCGCCAAGCGATCGCGTCTCGGCAAGTTACTCAACAGCGTTGCCGGAAAGAAGAAACCAACTAAACGTTCAACCAAGATGCCGGCGCGCGAGCTTGCAGCGGAATCATCTGAAGAAAGTGATGCAACAGAAGTTGAGAGTTCCCCCGAATCTTATGACGATGCTGAGGCTCGAATAACGGATGACGGATCGCGCGCTGAGTTTGCGACACGTCGAGGCGGCAGACGACGCCGTCGTCCCACGAAATCCAGCGCCGCAGACGCAGGCACCGATGCCGCGGCAACGGACGATAATCCCGCTGCCGAACCTGAGGTGGAAATCGACGCTCCCGATGAGGAGGCGGCGGTGGCCAGTCCAGCGGTCAGTTCAGCCGGCAGCCCGGCCTCAAGTCCAGCCACAAAACCGGCGCCGGCTCGCGATCGCGCTCGCGGCGGCCGCAGTCAACGTGGTGGCTTTTCGCGCCGTGATCGACATCAACCGACCATCACCGACCTGCTGCGCGAAGGCCAGGAAATACTGGTTCAAATCGCCAAAGAACCAATCGCCAAAAAAGGCGCGCGCATCACTTCGCATATCGCACTGCCCGGCCGCTTTCTGGTTTACATGCCAACTGTTGAGCATGTGGGTGTTTCGAGAAAGATCGAATCCGATAGTGAACGGCAGCGTTTGCGTAAACTGATTACGCTGATCCGCGGAACTGAAGATATTCCGTCAGGAGGTTTCATTGTTCGCACCGCAGGCGTCGGCATTAGCGAAGCGGACTTGCGCGAAGACGTTCGTTATCTGGTGCGTACCTGGCTCGATATTCGCGCCACTGCCGAGAAAACGAAACCGGCGACGATGGTCCATAAAGATCTTGATTTGGTCCAGCGCATTCTGCGCGATCAACTGTCAGACGATTTCGCCGCGATTCGTGTCGACTCTGAAGAGGAATACCAGGGCATTGTTGAGTTTATCAATCGCATTCAGCCGCGACTGGTCAAACGAGTGAAGCTATACACGCGCGACCAGCCGATCCTTGAGGCCTATGGCGTACAGATAGAGATCGATAAAGCAATCAAGCCGCGCGTGTGGCTGAAGTCTGGTGGTTATCTGGTTATCAATCAGACGGAAGCCCTGGTTGCAATCGATGTCAATACTGGCAAGTTTGTAGGCCGTGGCAGCGGACGTTTGGAAGACACGATCACGCGTACCAATCTCGAGGCGGTCGAGGAGATCGTGCGGCAGATTCGCCTGCGCGACCTGGGCGGAATCATCGTCCTCGATCTGATCGATATGGAAGAACGCCGCAATCGCCAAAAGGTGATGCAGACCTTGCAGGATGCGCTGCGCAATGACAAGTCGCCAACCAAGGTGCTGTCGTTCAACGACTTCGGTCTCGTAATCATGACACGCAAGCGCGTGAAGCAATCGCTGGAGCGAACGCTATGTGCACCTTGCCAGTATTGTCAGGGTGCCGGCCTGATCAAGTCGCCGCAGACGGTTTGTTACGAGTTGCTCGAAGAAGCGCGCACCTTAGGCAAAGCGATGAATGGTGACAAGGCTAACAAGCAGGCTACATTGCGCATTCATCCCGAAGTAGCGAAGGCCTTGCGCAGTTCTGAGCGTGATGTGCTGAACGAGATTGAGGAATATCTCGGGCCGGTGGATATCAACAGTGATCCTGCGGTTCATCAGGAACAGTTTGATTTTGCGTTTATCTGAAAAGTAGTCGGTAGTCAGTAGTCAGTAGTCAGTAGTAAACACAAACCCATCGGGTTTAGCTGACCAGTTCTGGCTACTAACTACTGACTACTAACTACCGACTACTTAGTTCATGAGCAAACTGGGAAACGTCTGGAAAACCTTGCTGGCGGGCGGCGCCGGGGTTGCTACTTTGGCTGCGATCAATGCGGCCATTCAGCGCAACGCCAGTGAGCCTGACGACAGCGCGCTCGGTGGCGATGCGCGGTTTTATAACTGGAAGCATGGACGTGTTTTTTATAAGACCGCAGGCGCAGGGCACGCAGGAGCGCCCGTAGTTTTCATACATGGAGTCGGCGCCGGCGCGTCAAGTTTCATGTGGCGCAAAAACTTCGATGACCTCGCCCTGGATTTTCGCGTTTACGCTTTTGATCTGCTCGGTTTCGGATTTTCAGACAAACCGGCGGCGGCCCCTTATTCAGCCGATCTCTACGTAGAGCTGATTACTGATTTCCTGCGCGACGTCTCAGGTCAGCCGGCAAACGTTATCGCCAGCTCGATGGGCGCGGCCTACGCTATTCGCGTCGCGGATGAACATCCCGAATTAATTAAGGCGCTAATACTGAATGCTCCAACCGGCGCTGACACTTTAAGCCGGCGACCCGGCATGGCCGGCGCTGCATTTTATGGATTACTGCAATCGCCGGTGCTGGGCACATCGTTCTACAACGTGATGGCTAGTGAACGCAGCATTCGCGACTACGCACGCGACAATCTTTTTTACAATCATCATCGCGTGACTGACCGCCTGGTTACAAACCTTTATGCAACCAGTCATCAACCAGGCGCGCAACACGCAATAGCCGCTTTTCTTTCTGGTTACCTGAACACGGACACACGCGCGCCGTTTGCTCGATTGACGCAACCGATAGTTTTGGTTTGGGGAAAACAGGATGCGACCACGCCAATGGAAAAGCGGGTCGCGTTGTTCGGCTTGAACGAACGCGCGCGTCTGGAAATTTTTGACTATTGCCGGATGATGCCCGAACAGGAACATCCCGAAAAATTTAATGCATTAGTGCGCGCCAATTTTCA
>JBDUCB010000066.1:0-5770 GCA_040003695.1 bacterium | reverse complement strand
GCGCGCGGCCGGTTTACTGGTGCATTCATGATCAAACAGCGCTTGCCGAGGCTGAAGTTGAATATCATCAGCACACCAGTCCCTCAGTTTATGTGAAGTTTCCCCTGGCCAGTGATCCGACCTTGATCGATCCGGCGTTGGCTGATCGCAAAGTGTTTGTTCTGATCTGGACCACGACCCCGTGGACCTTGCCTGCAAATCTCGGCATCACTGTCCATCCTGACTTTCAATACGCTGCGTTTGAAAATGGCGACGAGGTTTACATCGTAGCCAGTGAACTGCTGGACGCAGTCGTCGAGAAATGCGAGTTGGCCCAAAGCGACGACCAAGGCGCCATGCGTCCCGTGAAAGTTCTCGCCCGTTTTCCCGGCGCAAGACTCGATCGGCTCGAGTGTCGGCACGCCTGGATCGATCGGCCATCGCTTTTAATGGTCGGCGAACATGTAACTCTCGGTGGCGAGGCCGACGCGGAGACTGAACTCGACGTGAAAGATGCACGCGAGAAACAAGGATCGAGCAAAGCCGGCACAGGCTGCGTGCACACTGCGCCCGGTCATGGCCACGACGACTTTGTGATTGGCAAGCGTTATGGTTTGGAGATCTATTGCCCGGTTGATAACGCGGGCATCTTCACGCCAGAGGTAGAACACTTCGCCGGCCAAAACGTGTTCGATGCCAACCCAAAGATTGTTGAGTTCATGCGCGAGCGCGGGGTGTTGTTGTTTACCGAAAGTTACAGTCATCGTTATCCGCATTGTTGGCGCTGCAAAAACCCGGTAATCTTTCGCGCCACGCCGCAGTGGTTCATTTCGATGGACCGCGCCGTCGGTGCTGTGGTCGAAACTGAAAAAGACGAAGACGGCCGCGACCGCAGCAACTTCACTGAAAACTTTCCCGAAAACGAGACATCGTTGCGCGCGGCAGCACTTCGTGAGATCGAGCGGGTCAAGTGGTTTCCCGCCTGGGGCGAAGTGCGCATGCGCAACATGTTGAAGGGGCGGCCAGACTGGTGCGTCTCCCGACAGCGTGTGTGGGGAGTTTCGATTCCTGTCTTTTATTGCGCGAAGTGCAATGAAGCAGTTGCCGAGCCCGCAGTGATCAATCATGTCGCTGACATTTTCGAACGTGAATCCGCTGATGCCTGGTACACCAAAGATGCGCGCGAGCTGTTGCCGGAAGGATTTAAGTGCGGCAAGTGCGGCGCGACGGACTGGACCAAGGAGACTGATATTCTTGATGTCTGGTTCGACAGTGGTTCCTCCTCGGTCGCAGTTCTAGAAAATCGCGAAGAACTCCGTTGGCCGGCAGACGTTTATTTAGAGGGCGGCGATCAGTTTCGCGGCTGGTTTAATTCTTCGCTGATGATTGGTCTCGGTGCGCACGACCGCGCTCCATACAAAGCCGTCATCACCCACGGCTGGACGGTTGATGCGCAAGGTAAGGAGATGCATAAGTCGGGAGGAAACGCGGTGCCGCCCGATGAAGTGATCAAGGAATCAGGCGCTGACATTTTGCGTCTTTGGTGCGCTTCATCAAATTATTTTGACGACATGCGCTCCTCGAAAGAGATTCTTCAGCGCGTCACCGACGGCTATCGCAAACTACGCAACACTGCACGCTTTGCGCTCGGAAATCTTCATGGATTTGATCCTGCTCGTGACGCGGTCACAGAACAGGAGCTACTGGAACTTGATCGCTGGGCGCTGGCAGAACTTGATGCGGTCATACAAACCGTGCGTGCTGCTTATGACGTCTACGAATTTCATACTGCTTATCACGCGCTTTACCGTTTTTGCACCGTCACGCTGTCGGCGCGTTATTTCGATATTCTGAAAGATCGTCTTTACACTTTCGCGCCGCGCCATCCCGCTCGACGTGCCGCACAGACGGCGCTCGCCCGCATCGCTGATGCGTTGGCGCGCATGCTCGCGCCATTGCTGGTTTTTACTGCTGATGAGATTTGGGAAAACTTGCCGGCGGATAGCGAGCGCCCTGCCTTCGTTCACCTCGCTATATTTCCCGAAGCCAAGGCTTCAGTTGATGAAGATTTAGTCTCGAATTGGAAACGATTGTTTGAGATTCGGGAAGACGTTTTGCAAGCGCTTGAGGAAGCACGAGTGGGCAAAGTGATCGGCAGCTCGCTCGAAGCGAAAGTTGAGATTTCGGCCACAGGCGCCAGCTATGATTTGTTGCTTCGCTACCGGGAAGAGCTACGCTACATCTTTATCGTTTCACAGGTTGAAGTTATTGGGTCGGATGAAGGCGTAGACGGCTTTGTCGTAAAAGTTGTGCCGGCTGAAGGCGAGAAATGCGAACGCTGCTGGAACTACTCGACGCGAGTTGGCGAATCAGCACGGTATCCAACTGTTTGCGAGCGCTGTGTCGCAGCGCTCGAGGAAATTGAACGAGATGCTAGTTAGCATTTTCTGCGGCTTCGCCGCCCTCCGTTCGGAAAGGCTCAGCCTTTCCGGGATACGACCATGATCCTTTCGAGGCTGCGCCTCCGGTGCAGGCGTAGCCTGCGGATTCATATGCAACAGTCGGAAAGCCAAAGGCTTTCCGCACGGAAGGCGGCAAAGCCGCGAGGCGAAGGGAGCTTCTGAAGAGCAACACGTTCTTTCTTTACTGAAAATTATGGACACCGAATTCAACACAGTGGCGTCGGATGCTCGCTCGCGTATCGGCTGGCGCGCCGGTTACCTGCTCGCGAGTTTTGGCGTCTACATGGTCGATCAAACGACCAAAGCGTGGGCCGCTCGCACGCTGCGCTTCCAGGTCGATCGCACCGTCATTCAGGGTTTTTTCGATCTCGTCTACACGGAAAATCGTGGTATCGCTTTTGGGCAATTGCAGGAAGGCGGTTCGTTTGGCCGCTGGTTCTTCGTCGGGCTGGCAATCATGGCTGCGGCCGCGGTGTTTTATTATTTCATGCGCACGCAACGCAACGACGACCGGGTGCTGGGCGCTTGCGCTCTACTGCTGGCGGGAATTGCCGGCAACCTGACGGACCGCGCGCGGCTTGGCTACGTGATCGATTTCATTGTGCTGCATGCCCATTCATATCACTGGCCGACCTTCAACGTGGCTGATGCCAGCATCACGATTGGCGCCTTGCTGCTCGCGTACGATCTGCTTTTTGAAGGAAGAAAGAAGAAGTCCCAAACCGTTTAGAGGCGGGCGTTGCCCGCCGCTCCGTAGATTGATAAAGCTGGCTTGCAGTTGAACCGGCGGGCAGCGCCCGCCTCTAAACAAATCTCGAATGTTTCCCGAACTTTTCCGCATCGGTAGTTTTCCCATCAACACTTACGGCGTGTTTCTCGCGCTCGCGTTTCTGTGCGCGATCCTGATTGCGGTGAAGCTGGCCGCGCGCGACGGCCTGCCAAAAGAAAAGATCTACGATCTCAGCTTGTGGATGCTGCTTGCGTCTCTTATCGGTTCCAAGGTCCTGATGTTCTTCACTGAACCGGAGTATCGCGATCATCCTTTACAACTTATCTCGCTGGATTTTCTGCGCTCGGGCGGAGTTTTCTACGGTGGCCTGATTGGGGCAGTGCTAACCGGTTACTTCTTAATGCGTCATTACAAATTGCCATGGTGGAAAACTGCAGACGCCTGTGCGCCGGGAATTGCGGTGGGTAATTTTTTCGGCCGGCTGGGTTGTTTCTCCGCCGGCTGCTGCTGGGGAAAACCAACAACTCGGCCATGGGGCGTGAAGTTTACCGAACTGGGCCATGAAATCACCGGCGTGCCCATCGATGTGCCTTTGCACCCGACGCAGCTTTATGAATCGTTTTCCATGCTCATAGTTTTTTTCTTCTTGCTGTGGCTGCACAAACACAAGCGGTTCAACGGCCAGGTAATTCTGCTTTACGCGTTGCTCTATTCCGTCATCCGTTTTTTGATCGAATTCTTACGCGACGATCCGCGCGGCGACGTGTTTGGCCTGACGACCAGGACTGGTCTTTCAACTTCACAACTAATCAGCATTGTCGTCGGCATCGGAGCCCTGGTTTTATTGATACTTCGTTGGCGCCGGGCCTCAGCGGCGACAACCAAAGTGCGAATAATCGATTCCGCACCGGTTCAACTTTAATCTTCCGACGTTTAGCGCGAGCGCGTCGCCCTCGCAGGCGGGCAGCGCCCGCCTCTAAACCAGCTAATACAGTTGAGCTTTCCGGAAAGAGATGCTTCTTTGCTATATAAAGTACTTGACGTGATAGCGACGGAGGTTTATTATGCCGGTTATGGGCTCAGTCCAACTCGCCACTGCCGAAAAAGAAGAACCGCCCGCGTTGCATACGCGCGCGATGGATAATCTTCAATACATCCGGGAAACGATGGAACGCGCTACAGCGTTCACGGCCATTTCTGGATGGGGAATGGTGGCGCTTGGCATAACGGCACTTGCTGCAGCCGCATTCGCAGCACAACAAAGGGCATTCAAAAGCTGGCTCGCGATCTGGCTGGCTGAGGCTGTCGTGGCTTTGCTGATTGCCGGCTGGTCAATGGATCGCAAGGCACGGGCGACGAAAACTCCATTGCTTTCGGGTCCGGGGCGCAAGGTCGCCTTTAGCTTGTCGCCACCACTACTCGCCGGCGCAATTCTGAGTCTGGTGCTTTATCGCTCGGGATCGACGAATGCTATCCCCGGGCTCTGGTTATTGCTTTACGGCACGGGAGTAATCACGGGCGGAATGTTTTCGGTAAGCGTCGTACCGCTCATGGGTTTAGGTTTTATGGCACTTGGCGCCGCGACACTTTTTGCGCCGGCGGCATTCGCCGATTGGTTTATGGCTGTCGGCTTTGGCGGCCTGCATATTGTTTTCGGAATAATCATTGCGAGGAGATACGGTGGCTAGACACGCAGTACTGAAACACTCGACGCACAAGAAACGCGAAACAACCAATGCGACCGCTGCGGCCGATTCCCACGCCTCGAAAGCGAGACATCCAGCGCACTCGCTCGACCGTTTGATTCATGAACGGATGCGCCTGGGCATCATCAGCGCGCTTGCGGCAAATGAATCGTTGACCTTCAACGATCTCAAAAACCTGATGCATACGACCGACGGAAATCTCAGTGTACATGCGCGCAAACTCGAAGATGGTGGTTATATTGCATGCACTAAGTCGTTTGAGGGACGGTTGCCGAAAACTGAATATAAGTTAACAACCGCCGGAAAACGTGCGCTCGAAAACTATGTAAGTCACATGGAGACACTTATTCAGCAGGTGCGCAATCGCTGATCTCTTTTTTTTTAACTGGTTGCTTTGTTTTGCAAAGTGCTTTGAAAGATTTATTTGCGCTGGGGCAGGTGTTCCACTTTACGCAGCTGTGGAAGGCCACATTGCTCGGCCTTGCTAGAACGACTCAGAATGCTTGAAGAAAATTTATCGACTGGATGAAACACTTACGAGGAGTATTAAAGTGACTAAGCGAATTTTTGCCATCGCATTTATCTTCATTTGTACTTCCGTCGCCTGGGCAATTCTTGGTGGCACCATCTTTTCGCGTACTTATGATTCTGCTGCCGCTTCAGATAACAGCGTGACCTCCACCTGGGGCGCACCCCAGGACCAGGCGCCGCCAACCGCCTCGTTCACTCACATCGTTCAACGCAAAGATGAGAGCACCGAGAATGGCAAGAAGATCGTCAAGACGGTTGACGATGCTGTCACTACGCCCCTGCCATTGGAAAGTAGTGCAATAGACGTTGCGCTAGATCTGGAGCACCGGCAAAAAGGGTTGTTATGGTACAGCACCTACAAA
>JBDUCB010000083.1:0-5773 GCA_040003695.1 bacterium | reverse complement strand
TGCAGCGATCGACGCCTTGCATTGTCGAGTAGGAATCAAAAGGTCCGCCGGTTGAAGCACAAGCACCCATCGCGATGGCCCACTTGGGCTCCGGCATCTGCTCATAAACTCTGCGGACCACTGGCCCCATCTTCAAAGTGACCGTGCCGGCGATAATGATCAGATCGCTTTGTCTCGGGCTCGGGCGGAACACGCCGGCCCCGAAACGATCGATATCAAAACGCCCAGCCCCGGTCGCAATCATTTCAATCGCACAGCACGCTAGCCCGAATGTCATGGGCCACAGAGCAGACTTGCGCGCCCAGTTTACAACGGGCGCCGTCATATCGAGCGCCTTCGCGCCGACGGTGCGACGCACCGAATTCATCAGCGTATCGAATCGCGTCAGAACAAAACCTTGATCATGCTCAGCCATAAGCTAGTGAATCGTTAATCGTAAATCGTAAATAGTAAAACCAAGTTCGCAATGGCCGACTCATCTGGCGTTAAACGACCATTTACGATTCACGATTTACGATTTACGCGTTTATGCCCATTCGAGGGCGCCTTTACGCCACGCGTAATAATAACCAACAACCAAAATGCCGATGAACACAAACATCTCGATCAGTGCAAACTTTGTAAACGAAAAATCGTCGCCCATGAAGATGATGGCCCAGGGCAAAAGGAAAATCGTCTCGACATCGAAAATCAAAAACAACATCGCAACGATGTAGTAACGCACCGTAAAGCGCGAATGCGCGTCCGTCAGCGGATCGATGCCGCACTCATATGGCCGCATTTTTCCTTTTTCATATTTTGCCGGCCGTAGAAAGCGGCCAAGGATAATGGGCAAAACCGGAAAGGCAATCGCGACCACGAAAAAGATCATTACGGGCCAATACGCGGTAATTGGTGAACCGATGGTTGCAGTCGCTGTTGTGGCCTGAAGCAGCATCGCGTTTTGCAGTGCGCACTGGCTTTGCGCTTTTGCCGTTTGGTGTGCGGCGGCTTAACGCCGCTTTCTTCCGTTTAGCGCCTATTCAATTTACTTAGCTTGCAAAAAAATCTTAAGCGTCACGCAGATCATTGTCAACGACGGCTTTGCTCAAGCACATCTGGCTCCGTAGGAGCCGAATGTCTGTAGACACCACAAGAGTGTCCGACGACTAGCTCCGTAGGAACGCAATATTTATACATATCGCCTCGCTCCAATTCCAGAATTGGTCTTCAACTAGTCGATCAAGGCACATGAAACATTTCGCTCCTACGAAGCTTCGAAAACTTTGTCTAGAACTTATTACTATAAACATCTCGTTCCTACGGAACTGAGAACCGCAGCGAAATACCTACAGGCTCACAACCACCTCAGTGCAACTCACCTCCGGGCTTGCCGGCAAGCAGCGCGATCGCGTGATTGAGCACGGGCGCGATCACGGCGAAGCTTTCGCGCACTGCTTTTGGCGAACCGGGAAGATTCACGATCAGCGTTCCTGATCTGATCCCACAAACGCCGCGTGAGATCATGGACATTGGAGTGTTCTTCAGAGTTTCCATGCGCATCGCCTCGGCGACGCCGGGCGCCTCGCGCTCAATAACAGCCAGCGTTGCTTCGGGGGTGTTGTCGCGCGGAGAAAAGCCGGTGCCGCCGGTAGTGACAATCAGATTGACATTGCGCCCATCGGAAAATTCTTTCAACGCATCAACGAGTGGAGCAGGCTCGTCGGAAAGTATTCGCTGGGCAACAATCTCTGCGCCAAGCTCGGTCAGTAGCTGGACAAGTATCTCGCCCGACTCGTCCTTTCGCTCGCCACGAGAGCTGGCATCGCTAACGGTGATTACGACTGCACGAATTTTGACCGACATGAGCTCTTAAGAAGTGTTCGTTTCTGAGAATCAAATCGAGGGACAGACAAGAATGCCTATCCTACTTCGCCATCCGCGCGTGTTCCTTTAGCCAACAACGATCCATGACCACCAGTAACCCGGCATCCACCGCCCTTTGCGCTGCGGCTTGATCTATGACGCCTTCCTGTAACCAGACAGCCTTGGCGCCGACAGCGATTGCCTGGTCCACGGCTGTTCCCGCTTCGCTTGAACGCCGGAAAATATCGACGAGATCAATTTTATCGAGCACCTCGGCGAGAGATGCAAAAGCCTTCTCGCCGAATACTTCCGTTTCGTTTGGATTGACTGCGATGACCTTGTAGTCTCGCCGCCGCATGTATGAAGCGACGCCATAAGAAGGACGTGAAGGGTCGGAAGATAATCCGACAACGGCGATTGTGCGGCAGTCTTCCAGGATTGCCTTGATAGTTTCTTTGCTATTGATTTCCAAAAACCAGTTCCTCGCTGACCGAACGCTGCTACCTTTTCTTATGAATGTAGGATCGAATGTTTTCGGCTTTGCCGTTTTCCGTGCGTAAGGCTTTGCCTTACCGGAGCAATCTTAAAAAAATTCTTGAGGCTGTGCCTCAAGCGCGAGGCACAGCCTCGCTATCTATTAGCTAATTAACGGCAAGGCCGAGCCTTACGCACGGAAGGCGGCAAAGCCGCGGCAATCGCTTGATCAAAGGTTCGCGCTTCATCGCCCTACCGCGCTAACCGCATGCAGCTCCTGCAACGACCGCACCTGTATTTCGCCTCCGGCTGCACGTGAGCTGATGGCTTCAACGATAGCCTGGGCGCCCGTCATGGTGGTAACGCAGGGAACGTTGTACTGCAAAGCCGCGCGCCGAATGGCTTGTTCGTCAAAGTGCGAAGCGCGCCCCAACGGCGTGTTGATTATCAGAGCCACCTCACCTCGCTTGATCTGATCGACGATGTTCGGCCGTCCTTCATTCACCTTGAAAACGTTTGCCACTTTCAAGCCAACCTCGCGCAAGCGATCTGCTGTGCCCAATGTGGCTATAATTTCGAAACCCAGCCGCGCCAGCTTACGCGCCAGGATTACGGCCTGGCCTTTGTCGGCATCGTTCACGCTAATGAATGCTGTGCCTGCTTGCGGCAAAGTCAGTCCCGCAGCGAGCATGGCCTTACCGTAGGCTTCACCAAACGTGTCGCCCACGCCCATCACTTCACCTGTCGAATGCATTTCGGGACTCAGGATTGGATCGACGCCGGGAAACTTCACAAACGGAAACACCGGTGACTTGATAAAGAATCGATTGACTGTCAGATTCGGTGGCAAACCAAATTCACTTAATGCTCGTCCGGCCATCACCTGCGCTGCGATACTCGCAATCGGAACGCCCGTCGCTTTCGAAACGAATGGAACAGTGCGCGAAGCTCGCGGGTTTACCTCCAAGACGTAGACGCGATGATCTTTAATCGCAAACTGAATGTTCATTAAGCCCCGCACCGACAACGCCGTAGCCAACAGCCGCGTGTAGTGGCGCATCGTCTCAATGTGCTCCGGATCGATTCTGACCGGCGGCAGCACGCATGAAGAATCTCCTGAGTGAATTCCTGCCTCTTCAATATGTTCCTGAATTGCGGCAATAACGCACGTCGTTTCGTCCGCCAGCGCATCGACGTCAAACTCCGCCGCGCGTTCGAGAAACTTATCAATCAACACCGGACGGTCGGGCGTGAAACCGACTGCGGTGCGCACGTACTGATCCAGGCTTTCCTCGTCGTAAACGATGGCCATCGCACGCCCGCCAAGTACGTAGCTCGGACGCACGAGGACGGGATAACCAATTTGCTGTGCAACTTCTCTAGCCTCTTCGGCCGTCGCCGCCATTCCGTTTTCCGGTTGTGGAATGCCAAGCTCACGCAGCAGCACGCCAAAACGTTTGCGATCTTCCGCCAAGTCAATTGAGTCGGCGCCGGTGCCGATGATGGGAACCCCTGCGTGGTGCAAACGCATCGCCAGATTCAATGGCGTCTGTCCACCAAACTGCACTATCACGCCTTCAGGCTTTTCCACATCGACGATATTCATTACATCTTCAAAGGTCAGCGGCTCGAAATAGAGGCGATCGGAGGTGTCGTAATCGGTCGAGACTGTTTCCGGATTGCAGTTGACCATGATCGTTTCAAACCCTGCCGCGCTGAGCGCGAACGCCGCATGGCAACAGCAGTAGTCAAACTCGATTCCCTGACCGATACGGTTTGGACCAGAACCAAGGATCATGATCTTGCGACGGTCGGTTGGCGCTGCTTCGTTTTCAGTTTCGTAGGTCGAATACAGATATGGCGTGAACGATTCAAACTCTGCGCCGCAGGTATCAACGCGCTTGTAGACCGGGACGACACCCGCGCTTTTGCGCAACGCGCGGACTTCGTCTTCAGATTTTTCGGTGAGATAGGCTAGACGTCGATCCGAAAGCGCGACTTCTTTGAAGGAACGCAAAAGTTCGACTGGAATTTCTTCGAGCTTGAGACCTTCAACTGATTTTTGAATTTCCATCACGTCCTGAAGCTGCTCGAGAAACCAGGGATCGACGCGGGACAGTCGGTATATTTCCGAGATGGGCCAATCATGTTGCAACGCGTAGGTGATGTAGGAAAAGCGCTGCGAATTTGGACGAGCCAACTTGCGCTGTAGCTCGTCGGTGGTGACATCTTCCAAACGCAACGGCTTGACCGCTTCCAATGAGCGAAGGCCCTTGAAGAGTGCCTCTTTGAACGTGCGGCCGATGGCCATGACTTCGCCGACTGACTTCATTTGGGTGCCCAGCACGTCTTCTGCTTCTTTGAATTTTTCAAAGTCCCACTTGGGAATCTTGGCGACCACATAATCGATGGTCGGTTCAAACGAAGCGGGCGTTTTTTTGGTGATGTCGTTGGGAATCTCGTCGAGGGTGTATCCTACCGCGAGCTTCGCCGCGATCTTGGCAATTGGAAACCCGGTTGCTTTAGAAGCGAGGGCCGATGAGCGCGACACGCGCGGATTCATTTCGATCACGCGAATGTCGCCATTCTCCGGATTCACTGCAAACTGAATATTCGATCCGCCCGTTTCCACGCCGACTTTGCGGATAACTGTGATCGCCATGTCGCGCATCTTCTGGTACTCGCGATCAGTCAGAGTTTGCGCAGGAGCGACAGTGATCGAATCGCCGGTATGCACACCCATCGGATCAAAGTTCTCAATCGAACAGATGATAACGACGTTGTCAGCAATGTCGCGCATGACCTCGAGCTCGAATTCCTTCCAGCCGAGGATTGACTCTTCAACCAGCACTTCGTGCATCGGCGACGCGGCCAGACCGTTCGCGACTATGTCTTCAAACTCTTCCGGATTGTAAGCCGTGCCTCCGCCTGTTCCACCCAAGGTGAAGGAGGGACGGATGATTGCGGGGTATCCGGTCGTCTCGACGATTTCCTGCGCTTGTGCCCAGGACTTTGCAAAGCCGCCGCGCGGCATTTGCAGTCCAGCTTCGTCCATCGCCTGCTTGAACAGCATTCGATCTTCCGCAACGCGTATGGCTGCGCGGTTAGCGCCGATCATTTCGACCCCGCATTCTTCGAGCACGCCCGAATCAGAAAGCGCAATCGCCAGATTCAATGCTGTTTGCCCGCCGACGGTCGGCAACAGCGCATCAGGTTTTTCCAAACGAATGATGGCGCTGACCGCTTCAACTGTGAGCGGCTCGATGTAAGTGACATCGGCCGTTTCCGGATCCGTCATGATGGTTGCCGGATTGGAATTAACCAGCACGACCTTGTAGCCTTCCTGTCGCAGCGCCTTGCACGCTTGCGTTCCCGAGTAGTCAAACTCGCAGGCCTGGCCAATAACAATTGGACCGGAACCGATGATTAGAATTTTGTGGATGTCGGTGCGTTT